>JAPUHZ010000357.1 GCA_027297485.1 Deltaproteobacteria bacterium | reverse complement strand
ACCCACAAGCAGTTGGGGGTCGCTATTGAGAAACTGTTCGAGAAGTAGAGGAGGCAAACGGTGTGGTCCAACCCCTTCTCCTGCTGTCAGCCCTACGCAACAGCGAATCCATAAACTTCATTTAACCCCATTCGCCACCTGATGCCTAAACAACCCGTCATGGGGGTTAGGTCTATGGATGCTTGTTTTAGATCAGTTACGCCGCCTTCGGTCCGATGCATTCATAATGCTCAAGGGAAAACGTGTCAGCCTTTAGTTTTTGACTTTTGTAGTGGAAGATGTTTGAAGACAAGGCGATGGGCGACGTGTAAGTGAGGTGCGCTTAAGCAGCGAGAGGGGATGAAGAAAGGAATACTCAACAACTCAAGCCTGACACTCGTATTTGATTCTTCCCCGACACGTTAGTCCTTCAGCGTGATCACAGTTTCCGCTTGCATTTCAGCCCAGGGCAAGTCTGAACTCCACAGCATTAAACAAAGACATTTATGCCTACCGCAGGCTGCCGATCCCAGCGGGACTCCAGCTGCGTGAAGTAGATCCAGGCACGGCGCGCGCGGCGCTCCAAGGAAGCTTCGGATTCAAACTGACGGCACTCCTCAGGACTGAAGCACTGTAGTTCGCCGAGCGCGGCGGCCTGTGTCGCCTTCCGCGTGTCATCTTCAAGTGTCAGACACGCGTAGAGCATTTCTTCGATATTACGCCCGACCGCAACAATGCCGTGGCCCCGTAGTAAGGCTGCTCTCTTTTCCCCAATGAGTTCGGCGAGCTTTTTCCCTTTCGGAGGAGTTGTAATGAGATGGGGTTCCGGATAGACGGGAATGCCTTCACCAAACATGGCCGCTTGAAGTGTAACCGGGCGATATTCACGACGCGTAATGGCAAACAAGGTGGCGTTGGGTGAATGTAGATGTGCGATCGCGAGTGCCTCTGCTCGCGCACCGTGGAGAGCCGTATGGATGGGCCACTCTGTAGGCACTCGCCCCTCACCCTCCAGAACGTTTCCTTCCAGATCAAGGATGGCCAAATCGCCGGCCTGGATAATTGACTTGTCTGAGCCCTTACCCGGAGAGATTAAGATCCGCCTAGTTGTCGGCTGGTATGAACTGATATGTCCAAAGAGCCCGAGAAGCCCTTGCATGCTTAGGATCCGTGTACAAGTGGCGAGCTTTTCCCGCAGTTCACTTTCCGTAGCCATAAGTCTGTTGCCTCCTTGTGTTGAGCGTCAAAAGATGGCGCTGCACTGGAAACGGACATTACTGCATTCGAAGATCGTGTTCAACGCCCCCTTCGGTCTCTACAGACTATGCGGTGAGTACGAAGATCATGATAGCACGTACTCCTTTTTGTCACCCCCACTCTGCGGGAAACTAAGCCGGTTGAAATGATCTGGAGTTTGTGAAGATACTGGCTGTTCTCGGGTGCTCAAGGAGGCATGCCACGCTGGAGCTTTATCACCATGATATGTCGGTGTGCTCGGCGAAGGTCCGATTCGCACTAGCGGAGAAAGGGTTAGAATGGACCGGTCGGTACACGGACATCAGGAAGGGAGAGCAGAAGGCACCGCAATATCTAAAGCTCAATCCCAACGGTTACGTCCCGACGCTCGTTCACGACGTCAGGGTAGTTATCGAGTCCACCATAATAAACGAGTATATAGAAGACGCTTTCCCTGACCCGCCACTGCGCCCGGTCGATGCGGCCTCTCGGGCTCAGATGCGTCTGTGGACGCTTCAGCTTGATGTTGACGTGCATATGGCCACGCGGGTGCTAACCTCTTCCATCGCCTTTCGTCACACCCATCTGAAGAAGACACCTCAGGAACTCGAAGCGAAACTCAACAGCATCCAAGATCTTGTCAAGCGCGAAAGACAACGGGAGAGTTACACCAAGGGCGTCGATTCACCGTTTATGCGGGAAGCCCTGAAGCGTTACGATAAGCTCCTTGGCGATATGGAAGCAGCGCTAGATCACAGCACTTGGCTTGCAGGGGAGAATTTCTCGCTGGCGGATATCGGGTATGCGCCGTATGTTACGCGGCTAGAGCACTTACAGCTCGCTGGGATGTGGGCTGCGTGTCCGCGGGTTGCGGACTGGTTCGAGCGTCTCAAAGCGCGCGCTGGGTATCAACAAGCCCTCGCCAACTGGTTCAACCAAGATTACATAAACCAGATGAAAGAAACAGGCGCAGAGTCTTGGCCTCGGATCAAAGTGATGCTGGAAGAAGGGTAATTCGGAGTTAGAGGGTTATGCGTTTTTACATAAACATACTAGCGACTTACTTTGCGGATCGCGACCCACCCTTTGACATCTATTACCAACAGGTTCTCGAACAGGTAGAGTTGGCAGAGGAATTGGGGTGGGAGTGTTTTATGTTCAACGAGCACCATTTCTTGGGCTACGGTGGACCTATAGCAAACCCTGCGACGCTATTAGCGGCCGCAGCAGCACGCACCTCCAAGATTCGACTGGGCCCCTGCATTGCCATTCTTCCGTTGCGTCATCCGCTACAGACTGCAGAGGACTATGCCATGGTAGACGCGATCTCAGGTGGCAGGCTGGAGTTTGGTATCGGGTCAGGCAACACCGATTTGGATTACAGAGTATATGGAATCCCACGAGCGGAAGGCCGCGCTAGGATGGATGAGGCAAAGGACATCATCATCAAGGCGTGGTCTAATGAACGGTTTAGCCACCAGGGAAGGTTCTGGCAGTTTGAGGAAATAACCCTATATCCAAGACCCGTACAGCAACCGCATCCGCCGATCTGGGTGGCCGGGACCCCAGCCGCCACGTTGGGTTGGGCAGGGCGGCAGGGCTATGACATCATGACTCTTGGGCATCCGCACCCTCCGGACGAGGCACGTGCAGGCGTGGCGGCATGGCGTGAAGGATTGGTTGCGACGGGACACGACCCTGCCGAACATCGTTGCCAGTTTCACATCCGGACTTACGTTGACGAAAGTGCCAAGCGAGCAGAAGAAGTCGCTACGGCAGCAATTCTTCGTTACGACGAAATCTCAAGGATTGGACGGAAGGAAGACAAACCCAAGCCAAAGGTATTCGACTGGGCAGGGATGTTGGCCCAAGGACGAAACCTTTACGGTAACCCAGATCAGTGCATTCAGATTATCAACAACTCCAAACGTAACTACTATTTCGACACCTTGACCACGACGTTCAATTTCGGGGGTATTCCTCACGGCGAGATTACGAAATCCATGCGCCTGTTTGCGAGGGAAGTGATGCCGGCTTTTAGGTAATAATAAAACTGGCCGGCCATAAGCGAGGCAGCGTCTCAGTTCGTGGAATCTCAGTCCTCAGCCAGATCTCTTTACCCACCAACCTTCAAAACTTTAACGAAGAAGTCATGTATCTTGCGAAGTCTGTCTTCCGTAATTTCCGGGCTGACCACCTGATACTTCTCACGCTCAAGCTCCGGGTATTTTCCCTTGATCCCTAACCTCACAGGGCCGCGCCCAAACTTCTTCGCTACAATGTTTTGGGCCTCCTCGGACAAAAAATAATCATAGAGTAGGATAGCCGCATGGGGATGCGGGGCATGCTTCGGTAGATAACTGGCTCCGACTTTGCTGATGTAGGGCGGCAACATGACAATCTCTACGGGTGCCCCTTGCCGCTTCAATCCGGCTGGCGTGTTGCCGTGCAAAAATGCCGCGATGTGGAACTCTCCAGCGATGACGAGTTGCGCCTGCAAAGTTCGACTTCTCCTTATCCCCACCCTATTTTTGACCAGCCCCCGGAAGAAGGCGAAGGCCTTTTCTTCCCCCCAGGCATCGATCAGGGCTGAAAGAATATCCTCGTCCTGGTTGTCGATGGAGACCTTCCCTTCCCATTTAGGATCAAGGAGATCATGATAACTCTTCGGCACATCTTCTTTCTTTACTAGGCCAGTGTTGTAACCCAGGGCCACCCGTATGTGCATCAGCCCTGTCCAAAGTCCTTCTTTGTCCATATGTTCCTTGCGTACATATCGTCGCTCGGGAGATAAGTACTTCGTTATAAGGCCCGCCTTGATCAGTTGGCGTCCACTGTGACCACCGCTCTCGATGACGTCGGGCTCGTAGCGCTTAGCTCTGGCTTCCGTAAGGATCTTGTTGACCAGCCGGAAGCCCGAGGCACGATAACTGTCGGTTTTCAGAAAGGGATAATGCCGCTGGAATCCACCCAAAAGCGCTTGTGACTGGGACGCACGCGTTGCGGCGTAAAAGACAACCCGGCCTTCGCGTTTAGCCCCCTCGACCAGTTTCACTCGCCTTGCCCCAGGGGCCAGCCCTTCGAGCGATCGAACGACTTCCTCCACGGTTTGCGCCCGAAGCTCTCCCTGCTGAACGAAATTGCCCAATCCAAATCCTACCAGAACTGCAAGCCCCAGAAGCTTAAAACGATTCACAGCAGCGGCTTCCATCATTATTTTCCTCCGTTCGAAGTCAAGATGGCTGCATTCTACGTAGGGCTAATTGAGTAGTCTCTAATCCGAGGTACTATAATCCATGCATCCGGTCTATAACAAGTTGACGGAGAAGGGGTCTACCATAGGATTTTGCGGTTGAGGGAGAAAGAAAGGGGTCGGGAGTATTTATCCCAGCGAACTACGTCAGCTCGCTTCCGCTGAGCCTGTCCTGAGCAAAGCCGAAGGATCGGATTTCTAGCGCGCCGCTCGGCTGTCTTCGACAGGCTCAGACCCTGAGTTCATCGAAGGGAGCTCACGATGAGGCCTTGCACCCGAAGCCTTTTTGACCTGCGTGAGAACAAGGTTTTTCAACACCCTGAAACCGTTTGACCCTATCGAGCAGCCTTGGCTGCGCAGCAAGAGCGGTGGCATTCTTAAACCTGGAACAACACCTCCCGAGTTTCTTATATTTGGGAAGAAATCGAGAGGCTCTATTCCGTTTAGTTCCCTTCCTTTCTCTGTCCTTTTCCTTCTCGCTCAGCTAAGGTACGCCACAAAACTCCCTGTTTTCATTAGGAAATTGCCCTGTCGCTTATTCCCCGATTTAAGTCTCATCTGCAGTGCTATTAGAAATCTTCATCCCTCAGACCTTGGCATAAGGCTTGCTCGTAAATTCAATTAACGCAAGCTGAGGTGAGATAGCATGAGATACAGACCCAAGATCACGATCGTCGGTGCTGGAAATGTCGGGGCGTCTGTAGCTCAGTGGGCTGCGGCCAAGGAGTTGGGAGATATCATCCTCGTAGATATCGTTGAGGCGTTGGCTGAAGGGAAGGCGCTGGATCTATGGGAGTCGGGTCCTATTGGCGGGTTCGACCTTAAAATTGTAGGGAGAGTATGGATTGAAAGACAGCTATTTCGGTGTCCCGGGTAAATTGGGAGCAGGTGAAGTAGAGAGCGTGATAGAGGTCGAGCTTACGGAGGGAGAGAGGCGGCTTATGGAGCGATCCGCAGCGCTGGTGAGAAAAGGTATTTCTAGCCTGAATCTCTGAAGGAAGGGAGGTGAAGACAATGAGAAGAATGTTTTGGGCAGCAATACTGCTGGGAGGGGCATTAGCAATAGGGACTATGGTCACCGCTCAGGAGAAAATCCTTCAGCCCACGCCCCCACAACCGGGCATGGGTTCGATGATGGGAATGGGGATGATGGGTAGAGGAGGCCAGATGGGGCAGATGGGCTCTATGATGCCGATGGTGCAGGGGATGATGAAGATGATAGATGCCTGCGCCCAGATGATGGGCAGCTCCCCTTCGACCGAGCAAGGGGACAACAAGTAATAGCCATGATCGAGATACACAAAGGGCAAGAGAGCACAAAGGGAAGTGAGTCAGGTCGCTTTGCCTATTCTGAGGCGCCTTTTCTCATTTACTGGGAGACCACTCGTGCCTGCGACCTCGCCTGCCGTCACTGCCGGGCAGATGCGATCACTCAGCGAGACCCTCGGGAATTGAGGACTTCAGAGGCGCAGGGGGTGCTGGGAGGTATACGTGGATTCGGCGACCGTGCGCCGCACCTGGTACTCACCGGCGGTGATCCGCTAAAGCGACCGGACTTCTTTGATCTCTTGGAGTACGGGGCTAGGCTTGGATTGCGCATGTCAGTTGCGCCGAGTGGCACAAACGCTCTGACACGAGAGGTTTTTCGTCGATTCAGGGATTACGGTGTTGAGAGCATATCGCTCAGTCTAGATGGGTCTAACCCGGAGAGGCATGACGGTTTTCGCGGGGTTCCTGGTTGCTTCGCCCAAACTGTCAAAGCGGCTCATCTCGCTCGAGAGGTGGGGCTTGGACTACAGATTAATACGCTGGTTACAGGGGAGACAGGGGCGGATCTCTGGGAGCTTTATCGATTGGTGGACGGGTTGGGTCTCATGCGCTGGAGTCTCTTTTTCCTTATTCATGTGGGTAGGGGGCAGGGACTGAGAGAGATGAGACCTGAGCAATGTGAGAGCTTGCACCACTGGCTTTATGATCTTTCTAAAGAGACACCCTTTACCGTTGCGACGACTGAAGCGCCACACTATCGCCGGGTGGCCTTAACGAAAATGCGGGCGGAAGGGATTTCCTCGGCTAAGATCCGGCAGACCCCTGTCGGGAGGGGATTCGGAATACGTGACGGTAACGGTGTCATGTTCATTTCGCATACAGGGGATGTCTATCCTTCCGGCTTTCTGCCTCTGGCTGCAGGAAATGTGAGGACCACCCACATTACAAGTCTATACAGAGACTCAGAGATTTTCAAAAAAGTCCGCCAGACGAGCCGGTTCAAGGGTAGATGCGGGCGCTGCGAATTCAAAGAGATCTGCGGTGGCTCACGTGCACGGGCTTATGCGGCAACTGGTGATCCCCTGGAAACTGATCCCCTATGTGCTTATGAACCTGCATAATGGGCCAAGGGCGTCAATCATGACCCTTAAAGATGTGCTAAACAACCGATATTCAGTGTGCACCGAATCAATTTCAATTTGCGAGGAGGGGAGAAAGCAGATG
>JAPUHZ010000356.1 GCA_027297485.1 Deltaproteobacteria bacterium | reverse complement strand
GCGAAGACCAGCCCTCCCATGGTGAAGATGTCAAAAAGGTAGGCGTCTTCACCGGCTCCGGTGAGAATGCGATATAGGATGTTGAGCCAGCCCACTCTGGGGCCTGCCAGGAAAACCCAGGCGACCGCACCCAGAAAAGGGGGAGTCACAAACGAGACTAAGGTTGCAGTACGGATAGTCCCAGGAAACGGTATATCGGTGCGGCTGACCGCCCAGGCCATGCCTGCCCCGATGACCAGACTGATCAGGCCGACCGAGACTGAAATGACAAGAGTCCAGAAGATCGGCCCATAGTAGAGAGGGTTGCTAAAAGCCTCAATAAAGTTGTTAAGCGTCCAGCCCTGGCCCTGCTCATCTGGGGAGAGAAAGCTCTCCTTGATGAGAAAATACATGGGCCCGACGATAAGAAAGAGCAGAATGACGGCGATCGCCAGCCAGATGGCGGGGCTTGGGTCGAACCTCCATCCGCGGGCTGTCGGGCGAACTTCCGTATCCGCCTCAAAGCGCTTGATACTTTCAGACATGGAGCCGAATTCTTCCCATTCAGGACCGGGAAAGCGTCTGGCGGGGCGTTCTAAACGCCCCGCCGGGTATCAGTCAAATGCTAAACTCCGAAGATCTCGCGGAACTTTTTCCGCACGGACTTGCGCTCCTTGGCCACTTTACTCGGAGGCACAATGATGGCTTTTACATCCTTCAGTGGGATTTGTCCCTCTGGGTACTTCACTTTCGAATGGCCTACGTAGAGCCCACGTTTGACGAGTAACTGCTGCACCTCCTGGGTGAACAGGAAATCGACGAACACCTTGGCCGCATTGGGATGGGGTGCCTTGGTGAAAATGGCGTTAGCTGACGCAACAAACGGCAGACCTTCTTTGGGATAGATTATCTTGATAGGCTCGCCCTTCTTGATCGCGTTGTATGCCCCGTAGGCGACCCCACCACCCGAGATGGATGCCTCTCCGCGGACAACGAAATTGACGCTGTCTGATGCGGACTGGACGATTCTGGGATTCAGCTTTTTAAGCTGCTCGTAATACTCCCAGCCGAATTTGTCCACCATGGCGATCATCCCAACAGTGACGAAACCACTGTAGGAAGGATGGGCGTGCACCAGCTTGTTCTTCCACTTGGGGTCCAGAAAGTCTTTCCAGCTTTTGGGCACATCAGCAGCCTTTATCTTTTTCGTGTTATAGGTAGGTGCATAGAAGCTTGCCCGCAGGACTGTCCAGTAGTTATCTTTCTCCACGAAGTTGGGATTAAACCCCTTGGTTCCCTCAGGCCGATACTTGATGATGTTCTTCTTCTTACGCAGAGCCAGGAAGTGGGCAATATTGGAGGTATGGAGCACATCGGCGCTGTAAATCCCAGACTTGGCCTCCTGCGTCCAGCGTCTGTAAAGCTTGCCGGAGCCACTTCGGTGGAGCACACACTCAATACCCATCTTCTTAGAATTGAAGAGGTTACAGACCTCCTGGGCGATCTTTAAGGTCAGGGATGAGTACCAGACCACCTTCCCTTCCTCTTTTGCCTTCTGCATGATGGTTTGCGCATTGGCGGGAACCCAGGCAAAAACCACCAGCAAGGCCACGCATATAGAAATCCTGCTGATCTTTTTCATATCTTCCCCCTTTCTTTTTGTATCGTCTTGTTCGACCACCTTTAATGACTGATCTATACGCTGTCTCCCTTTATCACTAGCTCAGTCCGACTGCAAGTGCCCAACTGCCTGTGCCCCCAACCGGGATAAGTGCTTTAAGGACCACCGGGACACCCATGTGGATCGCAGCCTTTTCGGCACCATCGGGAGTCGAAACAACCTCGAAAGAGGGAACCGGTATCCCGCTTTTTTGCAAAATCTCCAGCGCGTGGTGTTCCAATAAGCGAGCCATCTCTAAAATCTCAGGTCCGCATGATGCTAAGCATACAGCCTAATGAACTTATCCCCTTTTTCCCGTACCACCCCGCTTCCCAGATCTAAGGCACGACCCCAACGAACCTTCACGCCGTTTCCCTCAACGAAAGGTCTTGACCCCGGTAATCGTTGTCAGCCGGTCATCAACGTCCCTGACATCCGGGACCTTGGCGATGGTGCTTTCACACGCCCGCCGTTCATTTTCGTCAACGACGATGCCCGACAGTACGACTTTGCCATTGTCAACCTCTATACCGATCTGTACATCCTCCGTACCCGGGCTGCTCCGTAACGCTAAACGGACCTTCGACTCCAGCGCCAAGTTGAGGAGCTGGCGCTGGGATTCTTCGGTTTTCTGAAATTCTGGTCGGCCCACCATGAGCTTAATGAGTTCGACGCAGCTCTCAATAGAGACACGGCCCGTGTTGAGTACCAGGTCATAGTCCAGTGGGTTGCCCCATGTTGCTTGGAACCAATGGCGGATGTTGGCGCTGCGTGCCGCATCACTGCGGCGGATTTCCTCCTGAGCGAATCTCTCGTTGTCGGTGTCCAGCCTTTCCATTAACCAGTGAACCCGCGTCTCGAAGGGAGCACAAACGCGCACGCGCAGCACGTGGGAAATACCTCGCAACAGGTAGGTAGCTCCCCATCCGCGGATGAGCACATTGCCCTTGGCGGCATACTCGTAGACTTCGCCAGCGGAATAGACTGCCAAGCTCTTACGGCTCGTTCCGATGCGTTCACGCAGACTTGCGTGGCCTTCCTTGAACCGACGGATGGCACTCTTGGGCTTCTCCATCTTGCCAGCGACCAGGTCGGATATCATTTCGTCCCGCACCACAGTTAATCCAAGAGCTTCGGCTGCCTGAAGAGCCACATCCTTACCCAGAGACCCCATTTCCTGAGTCATGGCGATTATTGTCATCCTTGCTTTCCTCCTGAATCGTTATTCCTTGAAGTTACCGATGTCCCAGCCGGCCTGTTGACTCCCATCAGCGACCCTGGGTTGCCGGCAGGAGAAATGGCCTAGCTTGGGCTTACGGTCTGAGAAGAGCGTAATTGATAGTGGATTGCTATGTCAATCCGTGGTCAGCTTATGGGCAGAGAGGGTGTTGCGCCCCTCGAGATTCGGGACCGGGCCCAGTGTGGCATCATTCAAGATAGTTGTCAGTCCAACTATGAAGTAAGCTAACCAAGGATCTTAAAAAGATCATTCGTCAGGCCTTACCCCCCTAGCCCCTGTTAGATGTGCAAGCGGGGCGTCCGGAGATTGGAAGCCAGGCCGACATAATACCGCGATAAAGGCCATATACACTGTGTCGGCGCTTCACACACTCCCGGATGATGTCCTTGTAATTCATCAGGGCTTTGCGGGAGATCTTTTTCTAAGTGCGGGCAGACAAGTGATTTTTACTTCGCCATGTGTGAATTATTTCAGAAAGGTATTCTTCTTTAATGATTGTCAAGAAATCAAAGGCAGACCCCAAGCTTTAGGATTTTTTTTAGAAGTGAAGAATATAAAGAGCCAAGAGCAGACTCGACCCCTTTTCGACCCCTTTTCCTTTTCAGGGAACTGGGCTGGACAAACTTGGGACTCGCCGACAATCTCCATCAGACAGGCACCACTTCTGCTCTGCTGAGAGAGGGTGAAGAGAGAAAGTCCTTATAAATACGCAAAACAACTTCGCTTTCGTTGTGCAAAAAATGTCCCACCCCTGGGACAAGTCTCACCTCGCAATTCGGTATCTGAGCCGATGCAATTTTCATATCTCTCAAATCCATAATCGTATCGTTTGCGCCATTAATGATTAATGTCTGCGCTTTGATGCTACGCAAATCCACGACTTCATTGATGTGCCGGGAGCTTATCAGTAATTTACCGTGCTCATAAAAAGTCTGAAACTGCTCTTTGTTGATACTACTAAATTGATCATAGACCCTCTTTTTATAGGCGTCGCTTAGATGTTGCCCAAAGTTTTTAATAATGAGGTCGGCAACTTTATGCTCTTGTCCATTTTCGTATAGTTGAACTCCTTTTCTTATCACCATCGACAATTTCTCGCTTGTTCGGATACCAAAACTGGCCAATATGATTTTATCTATTAAATGTGGAAATCGTGAGGCAAAAATCGCAACCACGATGCCACCCCAAGAGGCGCCAACCACGATCGATTTTCCAGGAGCAATCTGTCTTAATAGAACTTGTTGTACCACTCGGACTTGCTCATCGACGGTCACGTCACCAGAACCTGAAAGGATCTGGGCTCGCCCCTGGCCTGGCATATCGAAAAGCAACATCCTGTAATCTTTCGAAAAAAAGGATACAACCGATCTCCACGCCGCCATCGTTTGCTGAGCACCGTTCACGCAGACAAAGAATTGGTGCCCTTGACCATAGATCCTGTAAGGCACCAGGAATCGATCAACTTTTATTTTGCCTTTTGTTACTTTCATAGGTATTCCATCATCCATTGATGACCACAGATAAGGCTGAATGCATAGCGTTGCATACTATAGTAGATTGTCCCAAAAAGGAAAAGACCATCGGTCCAACCTCAGTCAATAACTTTCACTCCTTTCACGATAACGTTTTTAACAAAGAGTAGAGTAGAGGACAGGCTCAACTATCTTTAGGTCAATCCTCCTGCCTGTGCCGGGCACGGCTGACAGGTGGCTGTATCCACCGTTTCCAGCTTCGTGTCTGTTTAGGGTTGTCCATAAACAGCCGTCCAGTCCCCCCTCATCTCTGATCTCTGGTCTCTGGGGTCATTGCGCGACCTTGCACCTTCTCGTGCCCGTGAAACGTGATCGTGGATACTTCCATGACCACTCAACTATGCGAAAAATTAGTATCCCTTTAGTTCCCTGCTTTCTAACCCAGCCGCAGAAAGATCCCGTACTATACCTCTTTGCTGGCTATCTCGACAACCATGGAGGGCTTCCGGCTTTCGGGAATTCCCGAAAGGCCGAAGTAAGAGGTTTCCCCGCTGGCTCTAAGCCAAAATACACTCTCTTAGTTTCTCTTCGTCGATCTCGGCGCCCAATCCGATATCCTTCGGGACCTCAACCTTGCCTCCCTCCATCTGGAGTGGGTTCTTAACGACATCCTTTTGCATTTTAAGCGGCCCCACGAATTCGCACCCCTCAAGGATGTTCCTGCAACTAGCAGCCACATGGATCTCGGCAAGCGTATTGATGGTGAGGCCAAAGCCGTGGCCGATCACGCACTTGAGTCCAGCGGCTTCTGCCATCTGAATCATATGAGCGGTCCGGTAGAGGCCTCCTTGCTTCATCACCTTGACTTTTACAATATCCGCCGCCTCTTTCTTGATAATCTCAATGAGCGTTTCGGGTCCCAGAACGGCCTCATCGGCCATCACAGGGACATCGATCCCCCTTCTCACCTGTGCCATTCCATTTAAGTCGTGGCGCGAAACCGGCTGCTCGAAAAGAGATATTTCGAAGGCAGATAGTAATCTTCCCAAACGAATGGCGTCATCCACCCCATAGGCTTCGTTGGCGTCGACCCTAAGAGCCATTTTCTTACCCACAGCCTCCCGCACTGCCTTGACTCTGTCTCGGTCCTGCTCAATTCCCGAGCCGACTTTGATTTTCGCTGAACGGAAACCGAGCTTAACCCAGCCTTGGGCTTCGCGAGCGGCTTCCTCAGGAGGGAGTATCCCGATCCAGCCATTGAGATAAATCTCATTTCTCACCTTCCCCCCTAATAACGAATAAACCGGAACTCCCAGGGCCTTCCCCTTCAGGTCGAACAGCGCCATCTCAATGGCGGCCTTGGCGTCCAAGTGTCCTGCGACCAATTGATCCATCCGCTCTAAAGCGGATATGATGTTTAGGGGATCGGACCCGATTAGATTAGGGGCAAGTTGACGGACGGTAGCGAGGGTTTCAGAAAAGCTCTCTTCCGAGTAGCCGGGGTCAGGGTCTATATTTCCAACGCCCTCTACCTCCTCACTTCCTAGAACTCGCACAATGATGCTGTCTTGACCGGTCTTAGCAAGGTGGGCATTGCGAAAGGACCCCTTCAAAGAGATTCTGACAGGGAAAATATCTATCTGTGAGATTTTCAAGGAAATAACTATTTAATATCCAGGGCAATACTCCTTCCAATCCCCCCATCTACCTCAATCGAGACGCCGTTAATGAAGCCGCTCTTATCCGAGGCAAGAAAGACCGCCAGGGCTGCCACATCCTCTGGAGTGCCGAAGCGGCCTGCAGGGATCTGAGCCTGCGCCAACTCCTTGAGAGTTTTATCATATTCCTGCCCTTTCTCCTGAGCTACCTTTCGAACCCTTTCCTCCCACCTTGGGGTAAGAATCGCTGCCGGACAAATCGCATTGACCCGGATGCCATAAGAACCCATCTCGCAGGCTAGGCTCTCAGTTAGATTGATCAAAGCCGCTTTGGTCACGTTCGATCCGATCTGCCCCCGGCGCGGGACCTTGCCCGAAAGCGCGGCAATATTGATAATCTTTCCAGTTCCCTGAGCCTTCATCATAGGAAGAACCGCGCGGCAACAGCGCAGGGCGACCCAGAGATTTTTTTCAAAGGCCTCCTGCCAATCTTCCTCGCTTAGCTCATCAA
>JAPUHZ010000355.1 GCA_027297485.1 Deltaproteobacteria bacterium | reverse complement strand
GTCAGTTGTGGCCGTGAATGACATGGCCGATCTAGAAACCAATGCACACCTGTTCCAATACGATTCCATCTATGGGATCTTCCCTAGCACCGTGGAGGTAGGGGAAGGGATACTTAGAGTAGATGGGTGGAATATCACGATCCTGAATGAAAAGGACCCTTCCAGGCTTCCATGGAAAAACCTTGGGGTAGATCTCGTCATCGAGTCAAGGTCCTTGCCTGGTATGACAACGAATGGGGCTATAGCTGTAGAGTGGCCGATCTTGCTGCCTTTATTATAAGGCAGGGATTAGGAGGGCGATGACTTATGGTAGCTAAAGATATTATGACCAAAGATGTTATTACCGTCAGCCCGTTGACTACTGTAAAGACCCTGGCAAAGATTCTAGCCCAGGCTCAAATCAGCGGTGCACCCGTGATTGACAAAAAGGGAAGGGTATTGGGCATTGTCCCCGAGGCGGATATTATCGGCAAGAGAGGGAGACAGGTTAAGTCCATAATGACCAAAAAGGTGATCAGCGTCTGCGAGGGACACCGATCGAGGAAATTGCCTCCCTGGTTGACTCTCATAGAATCAAACGAGTACCGGTCAAGCTCGGGGATAAGCTCATAGGGATTGTGAGTCGGGCAGATATTGTTCGGGCCCTTGCAATGGGCGAGTACTTCGCCCTCAATACTCCTATTTATGACCTTTAGGAGGGGGGCTCTAGGCTATGCGGCTCTCTTTTTTCACTCGCCGGTCAGGGGCGACTACCGAGGACCTGTGTAGAGTCCACTTATTCGCCTTTTCCTTTAGCTACGCCTGTCGAACCTGCTCCGCTCCTAGATTTAGGAAATGATCTGCTTCATTTTCTGTGCAGTAGGAAAAACATTCCAAAAAATCCTCTTTTTAGGAAGTTTTAGTATGGCACAACCTTTGCATAATACTTTCTGGGCTCTATTGTGACAAGACTCGCTTGCGGTGGACTTATGTGGTCCGCCCATAAAGTGCGGGAAATCTGCTCGCCCGGAACTGTGGGGGCGCTGGGGAGGCAACTCCCCGGCTCTACCTGGACATTAGGAGGAACAATGATCCGAATCTTCGCGGTCGTCTTTCTGGTCGTGCTGAGCCTGCAGCCAGCTTCACTGGTTGCCGCACAGTCGTCGGGAGCGTGGGACGCCATCGAATTGATCGGCCGGACCGTGGCTTCCGGAGAGAAGCGCAAGTTTTCCTTCACACCTAAAGGGACGTTCGAGGGTTTTTATCTGGATGTGCCAGTGTTTGTCGCGCGCGGCGCAGCGCCTGGCGCGACGCTGTGTGTCACGGCCGGGATTCACGGGGACGAGATGAACGGCGTGGAAGTCGCGCGGCGCGTATTTGCAAAAATCGATCCGATGAATCTTGCGGGCACCTTGATCGTATTGCCGCTGATCAATGTAAACGGATTTCGCGTGGGTTCCCGCTACCTTCCCGACCGCCGTGATCTCAATCGCTACTTCCCCGGTAGAATCGACGGCAGTGTCGCGTCGATTATCGCGAACGCCTTCTTCTCCAACATCATCCTGCGTTGCAATGCACTTGTCGATCTGCATTCGGGCTCGTTCAGGCTGTCGATGCTTCCGCAGATCAGGGTCGATCTGTCGCAGAAAGATGCGGTCGAGCTGGCTCACGTCTTCGGTGTCGGCATCATCGTCGGTGGCGCGGGACCTTCGAAGAGCCTTCGCCGGGCAGCGATGAATGCCGGTATTCCAGCCATCACCTATGAAGCCGGGGAGTCGCTGAGGTTTCAGCCTAAGGAGATCGCGCGAGGCGTTGAAGGGGTGAAAAACGTGATGGTATATATCGACATGATCGAAGGCACCCACCACGAGGTTCCGAAATCGCATATATGCGATCGCTCGCGCTGGGTACGGGTGCCACGTGGCCAGAGCGGCTTCTTCTTTCCGGAACGGGAGTTGGGCAGCGAAATTTCGTCGGGCGATCGTCTCGGGTACGTCGTCGATCCACTAACCGACGAGCGTTACGACATTATCGCACCGTACGGTGGGTACATCATCGGTATGGCGGTCCCGCAAGTCGTCCTGTCAGGCTATGCCCTTTTCAATCTCGGATTGCACGACGAGTGAATGGAGTTGGTCAAAGTCCGTCGCATCCAGAAGCTGCCCGAGGGCCTCCGAAGACAGAGACCCATGCGTTCGTGCTCGCTGATATTTTACTGCCCCAAGATGAATCCTACCCTCGGGAGAAAGTGAAGAAAAAATGAAGAAGGGTCAAAGTATGAGAAACCCAGGATAGTAAATAGAATCAATTAAGGTGCTTGACAGAGGGGTTGGCAAGGTAATAGTTTCCTGACAACTGGTCAATGCTTGAAAAAGGCCGTAAAGGGCAAAAAGCGTACGATGAGATGTCTTCGTATAATCCTGTTGCCTATTCTCCTATTTTACCCTGGCGTTGCGTGGGCATTGCAAGAGTGCTTAATTGGCACCTCGCAACTGGGCCATGAAGCTGCTGCCTTTAGAGCCTATTACGATGCTCAATCACAGTTGCCTCAACTTCGAGTGTCCCTCACCGTCCCGTTGCAAAACTCCATTGCCCTCGCTTCCAATATCAGGCCACTTTTGCGGTGCAGCCATCGCCGGCGCTCCGCCTGGCTCGGCCTACCAATGGAGTTCCGTTAAAGCCCTCTCTGGCTCCAGGATCGGTAGCATTGAGTGGGACAAAGGATTTTTATCTAATACACCTTTCAGTGCAATTTCGATCTATTTCTTTTCCCACCGGATTACCCTTGCATATTATCCTTTCCGGCAAAGAGGGTACGTGTAAAGGTTTCGGGTGTCATATCGCCTCGATGGGAGGAACCTAGATGGCCATCGTGTGTTCTGAACTAGTCATCAAACACCAAGACGAGGAATTCAGCTTGGGTGTTATCGTTTCTGTAAAGCTAGAATTGAGAAATCGTTAGAGGAGGATGCCATGCCCGATACTCTTTCCAAAGACCAGCTGAATGCCATGGACGCCTACTGGCGCGCGGCAAACTACCTTTCCGTTGGACAAATCTACCTATATGACAATCCCCTGCTCAGGGAACCCCTGAAGCTGGAACACGTCAAGCCCAGGCTGCTGGGACATTGGGGTACGACTCCGGGGCTTAACTTCATCTACGTTCACCTCAACCGCCTGATCATAAATCAAGACCTGAGCATGATCTACATTGCCGGTCCCGGTCACGGTGGTCCTGGTCTTGTCGCCAACACCTACCTGGAAGGAACTTACAGCGAGGTTTACCCAAAAATTTCCCAGGATTCCGAGGGAATGAAAAAGCTCTTCAAACAGTTTTCGTTTCCCGGGGGTATCCCCAGCCACGTCGCCCCCGAAACCCCCGGTTCTATCCACGAGGGAGGTGAACTCGGTTATGCACTCTCTCATGCGTACGGGGCCGCCTTCGACAATCCCGACCTGATCGTTGCCTGCGTGGTGGGTGACGGTGAGGCCGAAACCGGCCCTCTTGCGACTGCTTGGCATTCAAACAAGTTTCTTAACCCTGTTCGTGACGGAGCCGTTCTACCCTTCCTGCACCTGAATGGCTACAAGATTGCCAACCCGACCGTGCTGGCACGTTTGAGTCATGAGGAACTGGAGAGCTTGTTCGTTGGCTACGGTCACAGGCCCTATTTTGTCGAGGGATCTGATCCCGAGGTCATGCACCGGATAATGGCGGAGACTTTGGATACGGTGATTGCTGAGATTAAGGCGATTCAGCGAGATGCCCGCACAAAGGGTATCGTCAAGCGTCCCCGGTGGCCGATGATTATCCTTCGAACTCCCAAGGGCTGGACTGGTCCAAAGAAAGTGGACGGACTGAAAACAGAGGATTCCTGGCGATCGCACCAGGTTCCTCTATCTGAGATGGCAACGAAGCCGGATCATGTGAAGCTTCTCGAAGAATGGATGAAGAGCTATAAGCATGAAGAGCTCTTCGATGAGAACGGGAAGCTGGTTCCAAAACTGGCAGAACTGGCGCCCAAGGGGCACCGCCGTATGGGCGCCAATCCCCACACCAACGGTGGAATCCTGCTCAAAGACCTGAAGATGCCGGATTTCCGGGAGTACGCTGTCAATGTCCCAAAACCCGGTACTGTTGTCGGTGAAGCCACGCGGGTGATGGGCTATTTTTTGCGGGACGTGATGAAGC
>JAPUHZ010000354.1 GCA_027297485.1 Deltaproteobacteria bacterium | reverse complement strand
GCCCTGTCCTGGGTTTCAATGCCTTTGCCATGTCGCTCGTGTTTCTTGTTGTCTATCTGAGCTCTCGCTGTATCTGGATTCATAACCCACTTTTAAGTGCTGTAGTGGTTTTTTTGGCCTCGTGGGTTAAAGGTGCGGCTATGATTATAGTTTGGACCCTCTTTGTGGCCGTGGACAGTCTTGGACTGGGGGTGCTTAAATATATTTTCTTGGAGGCCCTATTGGCAGCGCTTCTGGCGCCCGGGCTTTTCTTCCTCTTCCGCCGCGGCCAGAGTTATCTGGAAGAAGCGCGAATGCCCCTGTAGGCCCCATGTTCCCATTTACCTTTCAAAAAGAGGTTGCCCCAGAATTTCGCCGGCGCACTCATCTTTTGATGACGGTCGTCTCGATCGTTTTTCTTTTTCTGCTCGGCCGCCTTTCCTTTCTGCAGCTTCTCCAGGGAGAGCGTTTCACCTACCTTTCAGAAAATAATCGTATCCGACTCAAAAAGATCCCCGGGATTAGGGGGATGATCTTCGACCGTAACGACCAAATTGTGGTCGATAATCGCCCCTCTTTTGACCTTCTCTTCGTTCCGGAGGACGCGGCGGAGCCAGAGATGACTCTGCGGCATTTGGCCCGTTTTCTCGGGCGTGACGAAAGGGAGCTTCTCGATCTGCTCGATAAAAATAAAACGCGGCCACCTTTTGAGAAGATAGTGTTGGGAAGAGACGTTGACTGGCGCTCTGTCGCAGCAGTGGAAACGCATCAGCTCGATTTGCCGGGTGTTACGCTCGGAATTCATCCCAGGCGCAGCTATTTGAATAACAGCATGGCCGCCCATCTCCTAGGCTATCTGGGCGAGATCAGCTCCAGACAGCTAAGGGCCCAGAGGAAAAAGGGATACCATATGGGGGACGAGATCGGTCAATTTGGTATGGAGAGGAGCTGGGAGGAGTTTCTGCGGGGGCGGAGTGGGGGACAACAGGTGGAAGTCGATGCCTTTGGACGAGAGGTCAGAGTCCTCCATGAAGTGCAAAACATTCCAGGTCAGAATGTCTTTCTAACTCTGGATCGGGACCTCCAGGAAACCGCTTATCAGGCCCTTCAGGGAAAGGAAGGGGCAATCGTAGTCTTGGAAGTCAACAGCGGGTCGATCTTGGCCCTTGTAAGTAGCCCCGCCTTCGACCCAAATTTCTTCGCCCGGGGAATCACCTCGGAGGAATGGGGCGCCCTAGCACAGGATCGAATGCGCCCTCTTAGCAACAGGGCCACCCAGGGACAATACCCCCCAGGTTCTATTTTCAAAATTGTCTTAGCCATAGCCGGCCTAGAGGAGGGAGTCATTCAACCCGAGACCCGCATCTTCGATCCCGGTTATCTTTACGTTGGCCGTCGTCGTTTCAGGGGTTGGAAAAAAGGGGGGCATGGTTGGGTGGATCTTCACAAAGCGATTGTCGAGTCCTGCGATGTCTATTTTTATCAACTTGGCCAGAAACTTGGAGTTGACCGGATCGCCCAGTACGCCCGTGCGCTGGGACTAGGAGAAAAAACCGGCATTGCACTCGATGACGAAAAGGCGGGCCTTATTCCGGACTCCGCCTGGAAGAAAAAGCGGTTTGGCCAACCGTGGTTTCCCGGGGAAACCCCTTCAGTGGCTATTGGTCAGAGTTATGTCAATGTCACTCCGCTCCAGATGGCGAACCTGACGGCGGCTGTAGCCAACGGGGGAACACTCTATCGCCCCTGGTTCGTGCGCAAAGTCGAATCCATAAATGGCAGATTAGTCCGGGAGTACGGCCCTAAAAAGATCCGCTCGCTCTCCTTAAAAGAGAGCACCCTGAAACATGTGCGCAATGCCCTAAGGGCTGTGGTCAACAGTAAATCAGGGACTGGAGGCAAGGCACGGTCTAATCTGGTCAATATTGCGGGAAAGACGGGAACAGCTCAGGTCGTAGAGATGCGCGGGGGTGTCGTCAAAAGTGAGCAACTCCCCTATTCCATTCGAGATCATGCTTGGTTTGTCGCCTACGCCCCTGCTGAGAATCCTGAGATAGCCGTGGCAACGTTGGTAGAACATGGCGGCCATGGGGGTTCAGCGGCTGCCCCGCTGGCAAAGATGGTCATTGAGAAGTACTTCTCCCTGGAGAACCATCTGTCCGATAAGAGACAGGCCAGCAGGGAGGTAGAAATAAGTGCAAATTGACCGCAGATTCATTACGCATTTCGACTGGACCCTCTTTGGCCTCACCACGGGGTTAATCGGCCTGGGGATTATCACAATCTACAGTGCCGCTTACGGCACCACCGAAGAGCACACCGGCGGTTTAGCCTTACGGCAAATCTATTGGTCGATGATAGGCATGTTTGCTATGTTTAGCGCCTTGGCCGTGAATTATCACCATATGGACCGCCTCGCCTATCCCCTTTATGCGGCAGTCCTGCTAATGCTTTTTCTAGTCCTGCTTATAGGATCTGTGGGTGGGGGTTCCCAGCGCTGGCTTAATCTCGATCTTTTCACCATCCAGCCCTCCGAGCCAGCCAAACTGGCGATCGTTCTGGTTCTGGCTAAATATCTGCAGTACGATGAGCCCCACGATGGCTATCGTCTGCGTGATCTGCGGGCGCCTTTTCTCCTAGTCGCTCCGTTGATCCTCCTGACCCTGGCGCAGCCCGATCTAGGGACCGCAGTCATTCTCATCCTCATTTTTCTAAGTGTCATCCTTATGGGAGGGTTACAACTCCGCTCTTTTCTCTACCTGGTTGGCACCGCAGTAGCTTTACTACCCATCGGCTGGCATTTCTTGAAACCCTACCAGCAAAAGCGCATCTGGACCTTTCTCAACCCGGATCTCGACCCTCTGGGCGCGGGATACCATGTGATTCAGTCGAAGATCGCTATTGGTTCCGGCAGGCTGTTGGGAAAAGGCTATCTCAGTGGGACGCAGAATCAGCTCGACTTCTTACCGGCACAGCATACTGATTTTGTTTTTTCCGTCTTTGCCGAGGAATGGGGATTTCTGGGATGTTTGGTTTTGTTGGGAATTTACTTCATGCTAATTGCTTTGTCTCTGCGGGTGGCCGCGCGTGCCAAAGATCGCTTGGGGGCGCTCTTGGTTTTTGGGATGGCCACCATCTTCTTCTGGCAGGTTGTGATCAATGTGGCCATGGTAACCGGCCTTTTGCCCGTGGTAGGGATCCCGCTTCCTCTGTTTAGTTATGGGGGCTCTTCTCTGGTCTCGATGATGGTGGCGGTGGGAATAATAATAAACGTGAGTGTGCGCCGCTTTACCTTCTATTAAGCCAATACCCTGTCGATCGCATCGACTAACCGCCCTTTAGGAACTACACCCACAATCTGCTCCTTCACGGTGCCCCCTTTAAGGATAATCAGATTGGGAATCCCCCGCACACCGTAGCGGGATGGGGTTATGGGGTTGTCATCCACATTGAGCTTGGTTACCTTAAGCCTACCCTCGTACTCCCCGGCTAGTTCTTCGATCAAAGGCGCGATGGACTTGCACGGTCCGCACCACGGCGCCCAGAAATCGATAAGGACAGGCAGATCCGAGCGGATGACCTCCGCCTCAAAGTTGTCGTCTCCCACCTGTATGATTTTTGCCATGGTCCGTCCCACCTCAAAGAGTCGAGAGAAACTTGAGCAGCGTGAGCACCCCGAACCCCGTGCCACCTTTAGGGCACATGAGGTTCTCCTTCTCCACGAAGGCGGGGCCGGCGATATCTAAATGGATCCAGGGTATATCACCCACGAACTCTTGGAGAAACAGGGCGGCCGTGATCGCGCCGCCATATGATCCCCCAATATTTTTGATGTCTGCGACGCTGCTTTTAATCTCTTCCCGGTATTCTCTTACCAGAGGAAGCTGCCAGAGCTTCTCCCCCGCCTCTCGGCCGCAGCGGATCATTTGGTCCACAAGGGGTTGATGGTTACCAAAGATTCCAGCCACTTCAGTTCCTAGAGCGACCATACAGGCGCCGGTTAGAGTCGCCAGGTTGATCATGCAGTCAGGTTTTTCCTTGGCGGCCAAGACCAATCCATCGGCCAGGATCAACCTCCCTTCGGCATCGGTATTCAACACCTCAACCGTCTTGCCGTTTAGATAACGGATAATGTCACCCGGCTTTTGAGCGTTCCCGCTGGGCAGGTTGTCCGTAGTGGGGATATAGCCCGTGACCTCAACGTCAGGACGGAGATTGGGTAGCCGACTCATAGCACCGATGACTGCCGCCCCTCCTGCCATGTCCAGCTTCATGGTCTCCATGGACTTGGCCGGCTTCAGGGAGAGCCCACCTGAATCAAAAGTAATCCCCTTTCCGATTAGGGCTACCTTTTTTTTAGCCCGCCCCGCGGGCCTATAACGAATAATGATAAACTGGGGATCTTCTACGCTTCCTCGATTGACCGCCAGGAGACCTGCCAAATTCATCGCTTGAATTTTTTTCTTCCCCCACACCTCGACGCTTAGTCCCCGACCCCGGCAGTGACGCTCAGCCTGTTTTCCCAAGTAGCGGGCCGTAGTAAGAGAGGGAGGTTCGTTGACGAGGTTGCGGGCAAGGAAAACTCCGGGGAGGAGATCCATGGCCAGGGCCACAGAACGGTCCATAGCCGCAGTCCTTTTTAAGCCAGGCCGGAATAGAGTGATGGCCCGAAGGGTGAAAGAGGGTTTACTGTCGGATCGATACTTATTGAACTCGTAAGAGGCCAGCAGCATCCCCTCGACAATCGCCCTCACTGTGCCCTCCGACCCCTTGTCAGGGAAAAGGAAACAGGCGATCCCTTCCGTTCCAATCCCCGTAGCCTCTTTTTTCGCGCGCGCTGCAGCCTTTCTCCAAGAGTCGATTGTGATCTCGTCTTCCTTTCCCATTCCCACAAGAAGCAGATGCGATGCCGGAAGCATCCCGGCAGTAGAGTGGAGCAGGGTGCTTCCTTCAGCCCCGGTGAACCTCCTTTTTTTTATCTGCTCGGAGAGCCTCCCCTTAAGGCGGCGATCCAGCAGTCCGATCACCGGTTCACCAACGCTCTTCTCCTTTACGGGGAGCATCAGGAGGTCCGTCTTGATTTTTTCCGGACTTATATCTTTGAATTTGACTTCCATCGATGCCTATTTTAGCTCTTTTGACGGATGAGGTTCATGAATTCGCTCCGGGTCTCTTGCCGAGTCCTGAAGGCCCCCAGAAGTGTACTGGTAATAATCAGAGAATTCTGCTTCTCCACGCCTCGCATCTTCATACAGAGATGTTCGGCCTCTATCACCACCGCTACACCAAGGGGGTTGAGCTTCTCCATAATCGTGGTGGCGATCTGGTTGGTCAGGCGTTCCTGGACTTGAAGCCTACGGGCGTAGACATCGACCAATCGGGCCAGTTTTGAGACGCCGACGATCCTGTGGTGGGGGATATAGCCCACATGGGCCTTGCCGAAGAAAGGGAGCAGGTGGTGTTCGCATAGGGAGAAAAAGTCAATATCCTTCTGGACAATCATCTCTTCGTAGTCTTCAGTAAACAGGGCATCGTTGATAATCTTTTCCGGATTCATTCGGTATCCGCGGGTAAGAAAGGTCAGCGCCTCAGCGACCCTCGAGGGGGTTTTTTGCAGACCCTCTCGGTCAGGGTCTTCCCCTATGGACTTCAATATAGAGCGAACATATTCTTCCATCTTTTTCTCCAGCGGAACTAAGTTCTCTGACACGCAGTTAAAACGCTATTCACTGTGTGATCGAACCTCAAAAAAACTACCACTTACCTGGAGTGAGGTCAAACCACTGCTGATTTCTGATTTTAGATTTTGAGTTTTAGACTTCGTCGTGAGCTCAGTCGAACGATTAAATCCAAAATCGGCAATCCAAAATCCAAAATGTTGTTAGGCTAGAGTCTGTTAAACAACCACTCAGGGGTTAAGCGGATGGCGTAACTGTTTAGCAGGGTGAAATAGTCGGTAAGGAGAAGGATGCCGAAGAATATGAGCAAGATACCGGCGCCTGTATGGACTATATGGACATAGCGTCGAAAGAGGGTAAAAAAATTAAAAAATGAGTTTAACGCAACCGCGCTAAGAAAAAAGGGGAAGGCCAGTCCTGTGGCATAGATAGCCAGAAGAAAAACGCCTCTTTCAATCTCCGCGGAGGTCCCGGCCAAGGTGAGGATCGTCCCCAAAATAGGTCCCACACATGGAGTCCACGCCACCCCAAAGGTAATCCCTATGAGGACCGATCCCAGATAGCCTGTCGGCTTATCTTTGAGATTAAACTGGAAGTAGCGTTCTAAAAGGGGGATTTTAAAAAGCCCTATGAGATAAACCCCCACGAGAATAATGAGGATTCCGCCGAAGATATGGATGAATCTGCGGTAACCCAGAAAAAAGCTGCCTAAAAAACCGGCGAAGGCCCCTAGAGAAATAAATACCAGCGAGAAGCCCAAGATGAAGGCTAGGGAGTTCAGTACCACTCTGCGGCGCACATCGAGTTTGACCTGGGGGCTACGCATCTCCTCCAGTGAAACGCCTGAGACAAAGGAAAGGTAGGAGGGGATGAGAGGCAACACACAGGGGGAGAGAAAGGAGAGGATCCCCGCTGTAAAAGCAACAAAAATATTAAGGTCGGTCATTTCTTTTTATCCAACAATGCTCTAATAAGTTTCCTGGCCCCGGGGCTGTACCACTCAGCAGCTCCCCAGACTCTGGCTAGGCCTCCTCCTTTGCGTCCAATCAGATAAGTGGCCGGCAATCCCCAGGCACCGTAAAGAACGCCTGCCTGCCCGTCGGGATCAAAGACTACGGGATAGGTCAGTTGGAGCTCCTTGACGAACGCTAAGGCATCCTTCCGCCTATCCTTCATGTTTACCGCAAGGATGATAAACCCTTTGTTTTTAAATTCCTGATAGAGACGCTCCATTGCCGGCATTTCTTTTCGACAAGGGATACACCAAGTCGCCCAAAAATTCAGAAAGACTAGTTTCCCCCTGAAGTCCTTTAGGGATAGCTTCTTCCCCGCCAGGTTGGGAAGGGTAAAATCCGGGGTTGGAGCGCCATCGTTCAGTGGCTCCAAATTGGGCACCAGCTTATAGTTGATCTCCTGACTACCGGTAGACTGAGACCAGGCCTGACCGCTCCATAGCAAAAGGGCAAGGAGTAAGAGGAAAGACCGTTTTTTGAAACCGTGGCCAATCATATCCCAACCTTTGTTGATCTTCTTGACCACACTCTACCCCATAGACAGAGGATAGGCAATATTCTCTTGAGAGCAGCGTCCGCTCCTTACGTTTACCTAACAGAAACTTACCGACAAAAGTTCCCTCTTTTCCGGACATGCTTATTACTCTGTGTCCTCTGGCTTGTCGCCGGGCAATTCTGCGAGAAGAATCTCCTCTCCCAACCTTTGGACCACCCAGCGGTGAATGTCCCTCACAATCCTCTCCCCACCTTGCTCCTCCATCATCCAGTGGCCGTGGTTTGGGTACTCCTTGAGATCCGCGCCGAGTCTCTGCGCCATCTCACGCAGCGACGCCATGGGCACCACTCCATCCTCACCCCCGCCAACTGCCAAAACCGGGCATCGGATACGCCCAGGATCGACCTCGACACAACGATTAAAAAACTCGCCAATAAGGTGACTGGACTCTGATACCATACGCTTGAGAATATCGGGATGGTCGCTTTCAGGTAGCGAGGCAAGCCAGCTTCGGCGGAAATCCTTTTCCTGAAGGCAAAAGGGTCGGCGCAGAAAAAGGAGCGGCAAGTACTTAAGGCGCAAAAGCCGTAGCGCGTGTGGCGTGACGACTTTTATCTCTCTTGGAGGAAGGCTCGAGAGAAGAATTAAAGCGGAGAGTTTTTCTCCCTCGGCGGCCTTCTGTGCTATCAGCCCTCCCAGACTATGGGCCACGAGAACCGGAGGGAAAGAGGCAGCACGGATGACCCGCTTGAGATCCTCCATACAGTCTTGAAAGCTCAACCGCTCCAGAACTTCAAGCGCCTTTTCTTCCACCCTCCCTCTAAAGTTAACTGCCCAACATTCCCATCCGAGATTGGAGAAATGAGTAGCCCACCGGTGCCAGCACCAACTGCCGCTCCACAAGCCGTGAATCAAAACCAACGGTGATTTGAATTTTGGCTTCTCAGGAGGTGAGGCGTCTACGAGCAGATTGCCAATCCACTTTTCCATTGCCTTTTCCTTAGCGCATCCTAGATCCCGAGTGAAAAAAAACAAGGCCCTCCTGGCGTGGTCGCCGGAGGGCCTTGTTCCCTGAGTAGCCAGAACGGCTACCCTGTCGCCTGAGATAAGGAGGGTTTAACTCACCACCGCCACTCCACATCTCAACATGTTATGTTATCTTTTCTTTTTCTTCTTAGCCTTTTTCTTGGCCTTCTTCTTTGCTGCCATAGGCACCTCCTTTTAGGATTCCCTGGGGTGGGTATCTATGCAAGAGGAAGAACTTTACGACTCAGGCGAAGAGATGTTTTTCCTAAAAACCCTCCCACATTTTGTAGTAGCACGATTATAACGGCACAATGGATTGTATGTCAAGAAAAAAATGCTATTTTAGAAAGTTTTTTATAATTTCTCTCCCATAAATCTAAACGCTATTATAATATATTACCCTGCTAGACCAAAAAGTTAGTGATTAATAAAAATAGCAGCCTGTTTTATAAACCTACATGCCCTCCCGCAAGGGATAAATGCTTGGACAGAGGAACAGGCGAGGTATAGACTAAGCCTATTTGCTAAGCATTTAATCCTGAGGTAAATTGCGGGAAAAATTTTTGCGAGAACCCATGATCGACTTTTTCATCAAAGGGGGGATCATTATGTATCCGATCCTCCTCTGCTCCATCATTGCCCTGGCTATCTTTATCGAAAGACTTTGGAATCTTAGGCGCAGTCAGGTCGTCCCTCTAGATTTCGTTCAAGAGATGGAGGCTCTCACCCGCAAGGGAAATATCCCTGACGCGGTCATGCGCTGCCAACACAATAGGTCTTCCATTGCCCGCATACTCCTGGTCGGGATCAAAAACTTCGGCAAAAAACGGGAAATCATCAAGGAATATTTGGGAGAAGTCGGGCGTCAGGAAAGCGCCTCTCTGGAACGTTTCGTTGAAGGCCTGGGCACTATTGCTGGGGTCAGCACTCTCCTCGGTCTTCTGGGGACCATTTCAGGCATGATTAAAATTTTTTCTATTATCTCTTTCCAAACCGTGGTCAACCCAGCGTCCCTAGCAGGGGGCATCTCTGAAGCGCTGGTTACTACCTATGCAGGGCTGACCGTGGCCATCCCCACCATCGTCATGTACAAATACCTTCAAAGTAAAATCAACGCCCTGATTCTGGAAATGGAAGAACACTCCATTCGCCTGGTAGAGCTTCTAAAGGAAAAAGAACAGAATGGCTGACATGCGCTTTCAAAAAGAGCCGAGAAAGAATAGCAGCCTCCTTGACATCACACCGGTTGTGGATACGGTTTTTAACCTCCTGATCTTTTTTGCCCTCTCCCTCAACTTCATTTCGACCCCGGGCATCCAGGTCAATCTCCCCAAATCTACCGCCCAAGAGATCACTCGTGAGAAAAAAGATCTCCGGGTAGTCATCACTCCAACCAATCAGCTTTATCTCAATGAGAAACCAGTGGATATCAGTGATCTCGGCGATCGCTTCAGAAAAGCAGCCCAGTCAAACCGTGAGACCCAGATCTTGATCCAGGCCGATCAGCAAGTGACCCACGGGAAGGTCGTAGAGGTCATGGACCTAGCCCGTAGCGCAGGGCTGCACCGCCTCGCCATCGTCACGCAACCGAAGGGCAAGAAAGAACGGTGAGCAGTTACTGATTTTAGATTATTATCATACCCTGCGGCTTGCCGCGGGCACAAAGCCGATGGGGTTTCCAAAGGGGAGAAGCGGCAGCTCT
>JAPUHZ010000353.1 GCA_027297485.1 Deltaproteobacteria bacterium | reverse complement strand
GTCAATAATTAACCCTCCGATGGTCGGACCCAACAGGACGCCTGAGTGAAAGGCAGCGGTCATAAGGCCCTGAACCTTGACGCCTTGATCTTCAGGCATAGCCTCTGAGGCCAAGGCCCTCGATACCGATTGGGTCATGGCGGCTCCCACACCCTGTAAAGCTCTGAACAAGATTAACTGAAGAACGTTTTGGGATAGGCCACAGAGGAGTGAGCTTAAGGCAAAAACAGCAAAGCCAATCCCGTATAATCTCCCTCTACCGTAAATGTCACCCAGCCGTCCGAACACCAGGGCCAAGCCCAGACTTGTGAGGCTGAAGGAAATGAGTGCCCAGGACACACCCGCTAAATCGGTGTCCAAGGCATTGGCTACCGTTGGAAGGGAAATGGAAAATATTCTCGATGCCAGCCCGGACATAAAGTTTCCAAGCATGGTATTACAGAGGAGCAAATAATTGGTGCGTGTTTTCAAAGGTGAATTTCCTTTCTCGAGTCACCATACCGGATGCGCGTCGCGAACGTCAAGAAACAGTTCTTGGAAAATGATCTTTGACAACTTGACACGCAACCCTGGCGGTAGAACACTCCGCATGCAGAGGGCAAAACGGACTCAGTACTGAGTAACGAGTGCTGAGCGGAGCAGCAAAGCGCATAGCGCTAAGCGCAAAGCGTCAAGAGCGATTAGGCTCGGATTTCCGAAAAAAGATAACTCGCGCAAAGACGCAAAGCACGCCAAGCTTGGAGAACAAAAGATTCTTTAAGAATATTACCGCAGAGGCTAAATCGCTAAGCGCAAAGCGTAATAAGATAACGGACTGCTGACGACGGGACTCCAAGACAAAAAGCAGATGACAGCGGGCAGCAGTGAGTCTGGAGCTTAAAGCGGACGGCTTAAAGATTGGACGCTATGCGCCATGCGCTCTGCGCTTTGCTCAGAGTTAGCGCCCGGCTCGCTTTGAGGCCTCCGCTCCTTTGGTCATCAGTTCGTCCAACTGATCGAGCACCGGACTAAAGGTCCCCTGGTTCCCGTACCGAACTCCTCCCTTCTGGTATTTTCGTACACCCCAATAGTCTTCCATCTCGAGGTTGATGCATTCGTTTTGGGCCGGGTCGCGGAAGGTATTGATGGGGTCCCCGCCTTCCTGGACGATCTTGATCTGCTCCCTCAGCATTTGGCGGAACATAACGAGGCCTTTGTCCGTCTCTGCTAGTCTCTCCTTTGACCGATCCACGATTTCTCCCTGCGCCCGCCAAACCACCATGTCTTGGCCCAAGATGAAGTCGGGAAGATCCTGAATGGGGATCTCGAAGGACGGAACCGGATCCTGTCTTGGCACGTCCACTTCAGGGCCTGGAAAGTGAACATGGTAACCCAAGTGCCAGGTGTGCGTATCGTCCATGGGGATCCGGATCTGGAACTCTGCGTAGCCGGGTTGCCCGATGCGCACATAGTTCGGAAAGACCATTGGATGACCCGTCTTCCACTGTTGGGACTCTTCGGTTTCCCCCTCTACCAACCTCCGTTTCTGAATCCCAACCTCAACTCGATCAAAGGCGATCTTCTTATGGGGCCGGCTGATCCGTTTAAACTGGTTGATCTTCCGAGGGTCGGTGATGCCCAGACGTTCCACTGCGTACAGACCGAATCTGCCGTGGGCATAGGAGGTATGCACTGTGTCCACAGAGTTCTCCTGACACTGGAGCCAGTTGCAGGGTATGACCGTGGTACCAATCTGACGAAAGACATTGTCCAACACGAACAGGTCCCACCGCGGCAGCAGCGGTTCGGGTTTGGGTCCCAGGTAGGTCCAGATCAATCCCCCAAGCTCCTGTGCAGGGTAGGAGGTTAGCTTCACCCGCTGTTTAAAGGTGGTCTCAAGGGTCTCGGCCGGCTGATCGATGCACTGGCCGGTGGTGTCGTACATCCACCCATGGTAGGGACAACGGAGCCCTTCTAGCTCGGGGATACCGTGCTTCAGGTCAACGCTTCGGTGGGCGCAGCGTTGGGCGATGAGGCCCAGGCGTCCCTGACGATCGCGGAAGAGAGTGAGAGATTCACCGAGTAGGCGGACTGCCCTGACGGGGTTTTCCTTGAGTTGCTGCGGGGAACCAATAACGGCGCAGCAGTTCCCCCATGGGGGTGCCGGGGCCTACGCGGGTCAACTCTTCATTCTCTTGGGCGCTTAGCATTGGCCTCTCCTTATATAGTCATATAGTCAAGGTGCTGGGCGCGAAAAGATCCTCGATCCTCTCCTTCCTCGGCGTCAAGCCCTGTTCGTGGGAGAAGTCGATGGTGGTCTGGAGGAATTTCCGGTTCGCTTCGATGCCATAGGGGTATGGGTCGTTGCCAAAGATCTCACGGGTCATTTTGAGATATTCGCGGCCGAACACAAGGCTTGGCGGAATACGCTCCGCCAGGGTTTCGTCGGCCAATTTTTTCGCCTCTAGCAGTGCCGAGTAAAGGTTGAAAGCGAGCCAGGGATACTTCTGGTGGATGTCTCCCCTAATGATAATGGTGTGGTTGGCGGGGATATATCCATGCTGTTGAAAGAACCTTTTGCCTTCGGCCATCTGATCGGGAAAGAGGGGTCTCACCTTACTCCAGTCCGCGCCCGTTGCACGGATTTGGGTGGAACGGTCGATGATGTTCCATCCCCGTTGGAATGCCCGATCCACCGGGGCGGCATCCAGCTCATGGTTGACGAGCATGGAGGCCAGGCTCTTATTTTCGGGGATACGGTGGAAGTTAATGCCTGGGGGTGGGGTGAATCCAGTGGCGCCGCCGTGGCTAAGACCCTCTGACCTTTCCATCCACCACTCTACTTTGTACTGGGAGACGCCGAAGTCATGCTCGAGTACACCGCGGGTCCAGAGGGCTGCGGTCTGCTGGTAGTCCCCCACGCCGATTCGCTTGCCAACGAGGTCACCGGGCTCTTTCGCCGAGTCCGTGTGGATAGACAACCCAGTGTGCATGAAGCGGCGCGCGGGAAAGGCAGGGACGGCGATCATATCGATCCCCTTGGACCGGGCGATCAGGTAAGAGGAGATGGACATCTCGGAGATCTCGAACTCCCCGAAGGTGAGCTGGCGCCAGAAGGTCACAGAAGGATCCGAAATGGTAGTCGTGATCTCGTCGACACCTTCGATCTTCACCCTTCCATCCAATAGAGGCTTTACTCGCTCATGCTCGCCAGTGATAAAGCTGAGTCTTAGACCGGCCATGGATAGCTCCTTTGCAGGATTTGCTGACTAGAACGAAGTGGATTTGGGTTGGCGATACCATAGGTGATTTTGGGTGTCAAGAAAGACGCACGAACAGGGCTCTGTTGTCGTGTACAGGTAGGGTCAATTTAGCAAGCGGGCCTTCTGTCAAAGAGCTTGACAGGGAATACGGTCGAAGGTAGCGTGCCGGTGAATTATGCTCGTGGTACGAGAGCAATCAAATGCAAATTAAAAGGAGACATTCAGATGGAACTAAAGGTTACAGTCGACTTTCGGGATCGAGTGGTGGTGGTCACCGGTGGGGCGAGGGGAATGGGCCGTGCCTATGTGCGGGCCTTCTTGTCCAACGGGGCCAAAGTGGTGGCCACGGATAAATCATGGAACGGTGTGGATGAATTTAAGGCAGAGTTGCAAGCGCAGGATAGAAACGTGTTGATGGCAGAGATGGATGTGACCGACAACGTCCAGATCGACCAGACCTATAAGGCCACCCTAGATAAGTTCGGAACCGTCGATGTCCTCATCAACAATGCGGCCATGCGCCAGCGGGATCTTTTCCCGCCTGCGGGACGCACCACAACCCTGCAGACGAAAGACTCTGACTGGGAGAGGCTGTTTGGCGTAAACGTGTTTGGTGTCTTGAAGGTCATCCGACGTTTTATTCAACCGATGATCGAAAAGCGTAAGGGAAGCATTATCAGCGTCGTCAGCAGCGGCGTCATTCATCACTCCCACGGAGGGGCCTACGTAGCGCTGCGTCCCAACAGCCGGGAGATGCCCTATATGTCGTCCAAGGCCGCCCTGGCAACCCTGAGCTTCTATCTGGCCGATGAAGTCAAAGAACACAACGTGGCGGTCAATGTCATAATTCCCGGTCACACTCGAACCACCGGGTTTGACGAACAGAACCGTGCGCGCATGGCGGCAGGATCTACGAGACGCGGACCTCAGCCCATGATGCCCGAGCATATAGTGCCCCTGGTGCAATACCTTGCTTCGCAGGACACCAGTGGAATAACGGGTAAGATGTTTGACACCATGCAGTGGAACATCGAGCATGGGCTGGGCGGGCATGAGACATGGGAAGACAAATCTTTTTCCTATGACGCGTTGCTGGTGAACCAAGATCGTTGAACGTGTTACAGGAAATCCAGGATGGCCTGATTGAATGGCTCGGGGACCAGGGTGGGAAGGAAGTGGCCGGCGTCGAAGACCACCATCTTGGACCCCTTTATAAGTCTGTGAGTCTCCTCTCCCATCTCCAAGGCGTTGGTCTGATCATTCCTGCCCCAGATTACCAGGGTTGGGGCCGTGATATGGGGCAAACGGCGGATCGTGTTGTAACGGACTCGGTTCGGGTTATCGTTCATGT
>JAPUHZ010000352.1 GCA_027297485.1 Deltaproteobacteria bacterium | reverse complement strand
AGAAAACTCATGCCTACCCCGTTCTTCGTGGCGAAGGCTTCCGCCCGTCCGAGCACGATGCAGTTAGTAATGATCAGGCCCACAAAGACCGACAGTTGTTTGCTTATCTCGAACAGAAAGGCTTTCAAAAGCTGGTCAACGATGATAACCAACGATGAAATAATCACCATCTGAACAATAATCCGGATGCTGCTCGGAATATGGTTTCGGATCAAGCTTACCGCTACATTGGAACAAGCCAGGACCACCGTAAGGGCCAGGCACATCACCAAAGCAGGGGCTAATTTGCTGGTTATCGCCAAAGCCGAGCACACCCCCAAAATCTGTAAGGCAATGGGATTATTGTTAAAAAGAGGATCCGTAATCACTTTTTTTGTAACGATGTCCATTTGGCCCTCTTTATGTCTTGTTGTGGAATCTCTGAAGATATCGGCCGAAACCGTCCTCACCAAGCCAGTATTGCATCATATTGGTGACCCCATCGGCGGTTAGAGTGGCACCTGCCAATCCGTCCACATGAAACTGAGCGTCAGGGTCGTCTGCTGTCACAACTCCCTTCACGAGCCGAATCCGAGTGTTTCCACCCTGATCGTACACAAGCTTTCCATGCCACTTCTCCCGCCATCTGGGGTTGTCAACTTCCCCTCCTAATCCAGCCGTTTCCAGATGCTCGTAGTACTGAAGACCGAAAATGGTGTTGGCATCGCCTTCTAAAACCAGGAACCCATAGAGGGTTGACCAGAGACCATACCCATGGATGGGGAGAACGATATATTTGACTTGATCATCTTCCTTATAGAGATACACGGTCGCGTATTTAGCTCTCTGCCTGATCTGCGCAATGTCCCTATCGGGTGGAATGGTGACGTTCTCAGCGGGGTCTTTTGCTGCTTTTCGTTGATCATACTGATTGGGGTCGATGGATTCGACGTATTGTCCGGTCGCAAGATCAACCACCTTCGGTTCGATTTGTTTGAACAGCTCATCAATGGTCTTGCCTTCTTGCATGAGCTTTGTGGCCTGGAGAATATTTTTCTTTCGGTCGAGGTCTTGATTAGCAATTTGCAGAGGCTTGAGACTCACCGCAGCGGTTGAAATCAACACCGAGCACACGAGGCAGAGCAACAGAGCCACGCCCAGCGTTTTGAGCGTACTGTCGTTCGGCAAAGCTAGAAAGGTCGCGATCAATCCCGAGCGTTTTTGATCGGCCGAAGGGTTAGTTGGACTGCTGGGCAAGTTGACGCCTCCTTCTCGCAATGTGCACTCGTACGACCGCGTAATCGATCAGTGGCGCAAAGATATTGGCAAACAGAATGGCGAGCATAATTCCTTCCGGAAAGGCGGGATTCGCCACTCTGATCAGCACCGTCATGAGTCCAATGAGAAAACCGAATATCCACCGCCCCGCATCCGTCATGGATGCAGATACAGGATCAGTGGCCATAAAGACCATACCAAAGGCGAAACCGCCCAACACCAGATGCCAGTGCCAGGGGATAGCGAACATGGGGTTGGAATCACTCCCGACTAGATTGAATAGGAGACTCGTCACAAACATCCCCAAGAAAACCCCACCAATAATTCGCCAGGAGGCGACGCCGGTATATACGATAAACAGGGCTCCGAGTAGGCAGGCGAACGTCGAGGTTTCTCCCAGTGAGCCCTGAATCGTCCCAAAGAACGACTGAGCCCAGGTGATCCCCGCTCCTTCAATAGCCGGAACGCCGCCCTCCGCCGCCAAGCCAAGGGCAGTGGCGCCGCTAAATCCGTCGACAGGCGTCCAGACTGCGTCACCAGAATGCTGAGCCGGGAAGGCGAAATACAGAAATGCCCGGCCGGTGAGGGCCGGATTCAAGAAATTCTTGCCCGTTCCCCCAAACACCTCTTTCCCGAGCACAATCCCAAAGGAGATCCCTAACGCGACTTGCCAGAGGGGGGTGGTGGCCGGAACGATCAGGGCATAAAGGATCGTCGTTACCAAGGCACCTTCGTTGATTTCATGATTCCGAATCCCCGCGAACACTACCTCCCAGAAGCCTCCGGCCGCGAGGCTGACAATGTAAATGGGAAGAAAGTAGACGAGACCATGCCACATGCAGGCCCAAATACTTGCCGGGTCGTAACCGATTCCAAGTCCGTCCAGCAGTGCCCCTCTCCAACCCGGTGCGGAATCGATGCCCATACTCGCCATTGCTGCGTTAGCCTGGAGGCCTGTGTTGTAAAGGGCCATGAGCGTGCAGGGAAAGACCCCGATGACCACAAAGGTCATGACCCGCTTGAGATCCGCACCATCCCGGATGTGAGGAGCGGCCCGATTGACCGTCGAGAGGGTGTAGAAAAACCCGTCGATCATTTCGAAGATCGAATAATATTTTTCGTATCGCCCCCCTTTTTCAAACAAGGGAGTCATACGATCCAGGATTCGTCGTAAGCTCTTCATTACCCTTCCTTCTCGATTTGCTCCAAATTGTCCCGGAGGTAGGTCCCGAAATCGTACTTACTAGGACAGACAAAGGAACACAAGGCGAGATCTTCCTCGTCCAGTTCCAGGCACCCCAGTGCCTGAGCCATATCGGTATCGCGGACTGCAAGAGCTTTGAGCAACGGTGTCGGGAGAATATCAAGAGGCATCACCTTTTCATAGACACCGATCGGCACGATAGCCCTGGGACCTCCTTGCTGCAGGGTGTTTAACGCAAATTTTCTGCCTTTAAAGAAGCTTGAGACGAACATGCGGTTCGCTGAATATTTGTGTGAGCCTGGCATGATCCAGCCCAATAATTCCTGGTCTCCCCCTTCTGGCAAGACACAGATTTGCGTGTGATAGCGACCCAGAAAACTCCCCCATCCCACCGCTCGGTGTCCAGAGAGCACGGACCCGGAGATGACGCGCTGCTGCTCATCCGGAACTTCTCCTTCCAGGAGATCATTCGTCTCCGCACCCAAGCGTGTGCGAATGAGCCGCGGCCGTTTCACGAGCGGGCCTGCCAAGGAAAAGATCCGCTCTGTCCATAACCTCCCCGTCGTAAAGAGTTTCCCGATAGCAATGGCATCCTGATACTGAAGATGCCAGACCGTTTTCTTTGGGGAGACAGGATCAAGGAAATGAATATGGGTGCCCACCAGTCCGGCAGGATGGGGACCGGCAAACTCTGCCACGGATATTTGACTCAACTCGTTGGTCGGGATGTTCGACCCTGGCGATTTACAAACAAACACCTTACCATCAGTTAACCGCGACAAAGCAGTTAAGCCATTGACAAAGTCCGGCTTATACTCATTAACGACCAAATTAGCTCTGGCTGCAAGGGGATTGGTATCCATGGCCGTCACAAAGATGGAGTGGGGGACAGAATCCGGTGAGGGCACCTTGCTGTAGGGTCGCGTTCGAAGCGCCGTCCACAATCCAGAAGCAATCAGGCCCTCCCGGACCCGGTCACGATTCAACTTGGACACCTCTTGCGAAGTAAAGGTACTGAAAGATTCTTCTTCCTCTCCCTCAAGACGAATGACCACAGACTGGAGAACCCGTCTGGTTCCGCGATTGATCGCCGCGACGACACCACTCCCCGGCGAGGTATAGTTCACCCCTGGAGTCTTTTTATCCGTAAACAGAGTTTGGCCAAGCTTAACCCGGTCGCCTTCCTGGACATGCATGGTAGGTTTCAGGCCGACGTAATCCCATCCTAGAAGGGCGACCGATTTAACCGGAGATTGGTCAGGGGTTCCCTGCTCAGGTTCGCCCGTAATCGGAATGTCCAATCCCTTTTTGATAGTAATCAGCATCGTCACTCTACCCGGAACCTTTGCCCAACTTTGAAAGGCATCCCTTGCGCCGGCCCAAAGGGCATCTACTTATTCTCGAGATTTCTGCCAATGACGCCCGTCCTTATTCAGCAACTCGTCGGCTTCCTGGGGGCCCCAAGTACCCGCCGCATAATTAGGAAAGGAGCGAGGTGGTAGAGCCTTCCA
>JAPUHZ010000351.1 GCA_027297485.1 Deltaproteobacteria bacterium | reverse complement strand
AAATTTGTTACATTGAGGTTATTCCGAGAGGAAGGAGACTGAAGGACGAGGGAACCGAACGTGAGGCTTAGTGCAGGCCCAAACGGTATGAATAATCACCCCCATTTCCCTCGGCCTGAAGGCTCCTTCCACCGAGGAAATGACAACTTACTTACTGCGTTTGTATTAGATATAAATTAGGTTTAGAAGAAGAAAATTGAGAGATTACCCCTTCTTCACCGATGAGAACCCTAGGATTTTCGGCCACCGAGGCGCCATGGGGGAGACGCCGGAGAACACCCTCCGCTCTTTCCAAAGGGCCCTTGAAGACGGAGCCACATTCCTCGAGCTGGACGTACGGGCCAGCAGAGAGGGAGAGGTGGTTATCATCCATGATGCTACGTTGGGGAGGACCACCAACGGTCGTGGCCAAGTCAAACGGCGGGGGCTCAAGGAACTCAAGGAGCTGGATGCAGGTTACTGGTTTACCTCAGATAAAGGAGCGAGTTATCCTTACCGCGGGCAGAAAACAGAGATCCCCACTCTAGAGGAGTTCTTTGTAACCTTTCCGAAAGTTAAGACGATCATCGAAATCAAGCAGGCCCGCCCGGCACTAGTTCAGAAGGTTATTGAAATGGTCCGCCGGTTCGATCGAGAAGAGCAGGTCTTGTTAGCCACAGGGAGTGACTCCATCATGAAAGGTATCCGCAAAGAACTTGAGAAGAACAACTCGACCATTGCCACTGGCTTCTCCTACGGTGAGGTGGCTGCCTTTCTGGGTTGGCTGGCAGGAGGCAAAAGGGGTCATTTTGTCCCTCCCGGCCAAGCATTCCAGATACCCTGCAAGTATAGCGGCATGACTCTGGTCAGCGAGGCAACGCTGAACGCCGCCCACGACCTGGGAACAGAGATGTTTGTTTGGACGGTCAACGACATCGAAGAAATGAAGCGGCTGCTTAGACTAGGAGTCGACGGGATTATAACCGACTATCCTGCTCGTCTGCGTGACCTCCTTTCACGAGAGCGTTCATAAGAGTAAAATAAGCCCAATCTGTGAAAGATGAATCTGAAAAGATCGCTACTCTCATAGAGTCTTTGGATCATTCGGATAAAGCAGTCATCCGGGCGACCGTTGACTCCCTGATCCGTATCGCAGCTCACGCCCCCGAGGTCCGGGAGAAAATGAACCAACTTCTAATGGACCCATCGCGGAAAAACCGTTGGCCTATCGCCTATCTCCTGGCTCACCTACCTAACCCTTCCGGTCTATGCCTTCAGGTCTTGATCGATACCCTGGACACTCAGGACCCAGATATCCGCTGGGCTGTGGTCTTGCTCCTTGTCCGTTTGGGAAAAAACGATGGAGCTGTGGCAACCCTGCTTCTCAGTCTTCTTAAGACAGGCACCCCAAACCAGAGAAGGATGGCTGTCTACTGTCTCCGCGATATGAATCTAAAAGATAGAGCTTCTCTTCAAGCCCTGCTGGAGACGCTTCGAGACGCCGATCCCCTCGTCCGTGTGGCTACAGTAATAGGCCTAAAAAACCGGAACGATATCGGTAAAAATGGGCTGGATTACTTACTCTATCTTTTTTTGGAAGATCCCGATTCCAGGGTTAGGAACACCGCTGCCTTCACTCTAGCGCAGTTGGGGGCGCCTACTGAAAAAATCCGCAGGGCGCTGAAGGACGCCAGTCAGAGCCACAACGTTCAGCTCAAAAAAGCCGCCAGCGCTGCTCTATCCTTACTGCAAAAAAAAGGGCCCGCCCTACCTGCCAAGTAACATGGCGGTGGGCGGGCCCTCGGTGTGCTGAGGGGGATTCCCAGGCTCCAAGCCTGAATCCCCGTCAAAGATTCAGCTCAGAGCCTATGTCTCAGCCACCTCACAGTCACAACATTTGTCCATCATGTTTAGACCACCTCCTTTCTCTGCTGGCCGTAAGTTTACGGAAGTAGCCCTCTCCTGTCAAATGAAGTTTAGCTGTATTCCCAATAGTGTGGTTCCTCAGGAGAAAACCTTCCGGCCTGAGTCAATAGGTCACTGCCTCGATGGCCACCCTCCCGTCCCCCCTAGGTGAGATCTCCAACGGCCCGGGTCTGTGGTTCGACTTTGCTCACCACCCTGAGCCTGTCGAAGGGCCTCCAACCTCCACGTCCCTGTGCCTCAGGCCTCCAGATTTCCTTCCTCGGAACCGGATTGATCGTAGCTCTGCGCAGAGGGCCCGCTCCGAAGAAAGGGAGACGTCCGACATTGAGGCTTCTTGAGGGAAATGGACCTGACAGGTTAAGTGCTCAAGGGCAGAGAGGTAGAGGTCCATCGGCTCCCGCTGAGGAGCGGGCCCCTGCGCTTATCTGGACCACCACACTGTTCCCACTAGAGCCATGAAGTTTCGTGGTTCGTGTTCGTGATTCGTGTTCGCAATCGAGCACGGGCAACGAGCACGATCTACTGCCAGCCGATAAAACTCATCTGACGACCGGTCTCTCTTCCTCCACGCCGATAGGAAAAGAACTCCTCTGCGGCACAGCTAGTGCAGGAACCGATCTGAAAGATTTGCTCAGAAGGGATCCCGGCCTCTTCTAGGAGCGACACATTCAGCCTGCTTAAATCAAGGAGGTTTTTACCGCCTCTTGCTTGCAGGCATCTCTCGCCTAGCTCTCCCCATCTTTGGACCAGCGGGACAGAGACCTCAGCGCCGACCTCATAGCAACAGGGACCGATCGCAGGGCCCATGGCCGCTTCAAGGGATTCCGGCTCGACATCGTATCGATCCTTTAGATAATGCACCATTTTGACTACAATGCCGGCTACGGTGCCACGCCACCCTGCATGAACCACCGCAACCAACTTCCGTCCAGAGACAGAAAAGAGAATCGGCACACAGTCCGCTGTGAGAATCCCAAGAAAAAGTCCCCCTTCTTCAGTCACCATCCCGTCAGCCTCGCCTGCCTCTTTTAGGCTCTTGTCTTTTACATCGACGATGTGTTCTCCATGCACCTGCTTCATAGTAACTATCCGGAGGTCATGTACACCCACAGCCCTTTTCACGTCACACAGATTATCCTTGACCACCTGAGGGTCATCTCCGACCCGAAAGGAAAGATTAAGGCCGGCATAGGGCCCGACGCTCTTCCCCCCACGCCGGCCCAGAAAGCCGTGAAGTAACCCGTCGCGCTTTTCCCACCGGGGCACCTTAAGGAAGACGAGATCCATAGCAACCTTATTATGTTCACTTCTCCACCCTCTTGCAAGATTGCTGGGGACGTGGCGAAGAAGCTTAACAAGGACTTCATTAGTAAGGTGTCATCAGGCGACCGAGGGGCGAGTCCTGGAGAGCGCGGGCACAGGGACGTGAAGGTTGCGTTCTGGCCCGGGCGGTGGGAATAGCCACCTTTGGAGAGGACGGGGGGTGGTCTACAAGACAGAGGCCCATTGACCGCGCTTGGAAGGGCTCGACCCGAGGGCCGGCCGTTATTAGGGAACGGTGGCCTGTCAAGAACCTTATGAACTCATAAATAACACCCCTCGCCCGGCACGTGTTCCTTTCACTAGTCTCTCTTCCCACTCATCACCGCCGAAAACATGACAGCAAGCAAGGCAAAGAGATTGATGATGTGGACTGTGTGAT
>JAPUHZ010000350.1 GCA_027297485.1 Deltaproteobacteria bacterium | reverse complement strand
GGCCAAGAAGGTGATGGCGGCGATGCGCAGCGGGGAGGGGGGGGAGAGGGGAAAGGTCTGCAATTTTGAGACGGTTTTCAAGACTAAGAAGGGGGAGCGGATTCCCGTAGCTATATCGGCCTCGGTTATATACGATGAGCGGGGAAGCGAGATCGGCTCGATTGGGTTTGCCAAGGATATCCGAGAGATCAGACACCGGGATCAATTGGCTACCCTGGGTGAGATCGCTATCGGACTTTCCCATGAGATCAACAACTCTTTAGAAGTGCTCGTAAATCATCTAAACCTGTTGCAGCAGTACGTAGGGCGGGTGGCGACCGATGAGGACTATATCGTGGAAACGGAACGGCTGGACTCGGTCGGGCGACAGCTGAGAAAGATCCAGGAGATTACCCGTCGTATAGGAGAGATGGCCGAGGGAGGAAAATACGGGACCAAGGAATACCTCGGTGGCAAGATGATGGCTGATCTTGGGAGTCAGGGCGAGGAAAAGTCAGACGGGGAAGAGGAAGGAGAAGACAAGTGTTCCTTGGAGGGGCTCCGGTTGCTGGTGGTCGATGACGATCTCGGCGTCTGTCATTCTCTAAAGGACCTTTTAGAGAGGGAGCGGTGTGCGGTAGAGACCGCCGCCTCGGGAAAGAAGGCGATGGAGCTTTTGGAAAAAAAGGAATTTGACCTGGTTCTCAGTGATGTGGTCATGCCTGATATGGATGGCTATCAGCTTTACAGTGCAGTGAAGAATAAGATCCCGGCCTTACCTGTCATCCTCATGACGGCCTTCTACTATGATAAGGACCATGTCATCAAGCGGAGTTGCTTAGATGGTCTCCAAGGGGTAATTTATAAAAAGCCCATTAAGCCGGCTCGCCTCAAAAAGATTATTCTTCAGCATTGCGGTGGCGTGACAGTTAGCCCTAGCAAATCTGCGCTGCGCACCTTATGATTTTAACTTCCCCGTTCTCGGAAAATAGATAAAGGAAACCCACGGTGACCAAAGAGGATTTTTATAATCAGGGAATGGAGTTCTTCACCGAGGACAAGCTGGACGAGGCCATTGAGGCGTATGGGAAGGCCTTACACGAGGACCCGAATTATGCTGATGCCTTGCACGCCTTAGCAATGACCTATGCCAATAAAGATCTGCTAGACGAGGCGATCGAAGTGGGAAAAAAATTGATCGAGGTCAACCCTGAGGATGAGCTGGCCTATACGAGCCTATCGATCTTTTATCAACGCAAAGGCATGATTGCGGAGGCCGAACAGATCGGGGCGAGAGCGAGGACCTTGGGGTGGAAGAGACAACTCGAAGAAAAAAAGAGAGAAGAAAAGTAAATTCCCCGCGCCGTTTTTTAGAGAGATCAGAAAAACCTACAAGTATCCTTTCTCCCGATAATATTTTTTTGCCCCCGGATGAAACGGAATCGTGAGAGGTCCCCCCTCCCCTCCTCGACAAAACTCCTCCATGCTCATAGCCCTACGGTCGAAGTGATCCACCGGGATACGAGGATGGCAGAGATCAATAGCCTCGGTCATTTTATAAGCAATTCTTTGGGATAAGTCCCGGTGGCAGAAAAAAGTCCAACCGCTGAAATCCAAGGTGTTGATTTCCCTTTCGAGTTTGAGGTAGTGAGTCCTGGTCACAGGGGCGGTTGGAAAGCCCAGCTTCTCCATTCTTTGGAGAACATCCGCCCGCATTGGGAGAAAGTTCATCCCAGACTCTAGTGCCGAATCCCCCCAACTCTTTAACCCTTCGTCAAAGACGGCGTTAGCCTTACGTGAGCGGATGTGTTCTTTGCGTTCTTCACCACCGGGACGGCTACAACGGAGAATCTTTCCGCCCCATTTTTCTACATCGAGAAAGCTAAATCCGTAACCTTTGAGTAACTCGTCAATTATATAAGAGACCGTTTGAAACTTTGCTCCGCTGCTAGAAGAGATACGAAGGGGATATCTTTTTGCCTTAATGTCTTCTATGGACTCTATACCTGTGTCATTGTGGACCGCGAATACGAGTCGATCCCAGGAGGGAAAAACTCCTATGGCCCTCAGGGGTAGTTTGGTCCGGTAGGGACCATGCCCTAGAAAAGCCATCCGGGCTAAACCTGCCGGGTTTCCAAAGCCGAAGTGGAATTTTCTTTGTCCTACGATCCTGGGGGTACTTAATCCCCCCAAGTCGGTATTGCCGTAGCCCATAGCTACGATGAGTCGGGACCCCTCGGGAAAACGGAAGTTTGTGTAAAGAGAAACGGCAATGTGGGCGGCGATCGCAACCTTTCCTCGGGCGGTTGCGGCAATAGAGAGGTTGGTTTTTCCAGCCAAAGTGATGGGTTTTGTCCTATTCTGAAATTTTAATGGAAGGCGGTTCCTCCATCGACTAGGAGGACTTGGCCTGTCATCATGTCACTATCCGGGGAACTTAAATAGATTACAGTCCCGACGAGGTCTTCGGGGAAAAGACGCCGTTTCAGCAGGCGCGTTTGAAGGGATCGCGCATCGGTTCCCTCACCGCGCTTAAGGTTCGCTTCACTCATGGTTTGCCCCGGAGCGATAGCATTGACATTGATATTGTAGTCTCCTAGCTCGCGGGCGAGCGACCGGGTCATGGCAACAACTGCTCCTTTGGAACTCACGTAGTGCAGAAAATTGGCGTTGCCTTTAAAGAAGGTACTGGAGGTTACGTTGATGATCTTGCCTCGCTTCTGGGCTTTCATGTGCGGGGCTACGGCCTTCACGCAGAGGAAAATGCCGCGGACATTAACGGCCATAACCTTATCCCACTCTTCGACGGTGATCTCTTCAAAGGGTTTCCGAACGATCATGCCGTAGACAGCGGCATTGTTAACCAAGATATCAATGGTGCCAAAAGTACTGACCACCTTCTGTGTCATTTCTTTAATTTGCTGTTCGTCTGAGACATCGACCACTAAGGGTAGGGCCTTCCCCCCGCGGTCTACAATCTGTTTGGCAATAGGGTGAGGATCTAAGACATCCACAATTGTAACTGCAGCCCCCTCTTTTGCCAGGCCCCGGGCGTAGGCCGCTCCGATCCCCTGAGCTGCGCCGGTCACAATGGCGACTTGATCTTTAAGTCGCATCAAGACTCCTACCTGAACTGTGTGACCGTATCGACCAGCGCCGGCTTGCCTTCCTTTTTGATGAACTCAATGGCCCGCTTCAATGCTGGGCCGACCTGATCTCCATCCAGAATAGGACCTTCACCGTAGCACCCCATGCCTTTAGCTATGGTAGCGAAGTCGGGTGGTGGGTTATCGATCTCCATGCCAAGATAGGCGAGTTTTTCGTCGGTCCCTCTCTGAGTTGCCATGCGGATCTGGTGCTCCCAATCATTATAATAGGCCCGGTTGTTATACATAACGACCAACATGGGGATCTTGTCGTGGGCGCCGATCCAGAGTGCGCCAGGGTCGAACATAAGGTCCCCGTCAGGCTGAATGTCCACCATCAGCCTGCCCGTTCCTCTATGGGCTAGGGCCACCCCTGTGGAAATTCCGATCTGAGTGGCAGTCCCGAGCGATTTCCCAGGATGGCGGTAGGCCTTATCAAAATCCCACAGCTTGAGCGCCCACCCGTCAAGTGTATTGGCCGTGAGGACCCAATCCTCATTCTTGATCACTTGCCACACCTCATGGGCAAGGCGTGGCAGTGACATCGGCTCGCCCGCCCAATTTTTCTTGACCTCTTCCTCCCAGCCGGCCCGCACCGCTTGGTGGGTGCGTTTATGTTCATCGAAGCGCTTGCGGATCTCTTCTCTCTTCTTCCCGTTCTTGCCCAGAATCTCCTCACACAGCAGGATGAGCTGAGGAATCGCCACTAGCGTGTCCGCCACGATATTGAGATCGACCTCCTGGAGCTGCATATAGTCCTGGGACCATTTGCTGATATGGAGGTCGGCAAAGCCGATATCGATAATCTTGCAGCCCTTCTGTGTTCGGTAGACGGTTTTGCGGGTGATCTTGTCCAGCTTGACCAGCGGACCGTAGAGATCTCTCACATCGAGAGAGAGGATAACATCGGCTTTTGCTATCATGTCCGATCCGATCAGATTGAGGGGGTGGTTGGTCGGAAAGTTGAGTCTCCGATTGAAGTCCATGACTGGTATGGAGAGTAGCTCCGCCAACTTTACCAGGCTATCGAAAGATTCCGGATTTCTCCCCGTATAGTCGGTTAGGATTAAGGGGTTTTCCGCTGCGACGAGCAACTCAGCGGCTTTTCCCAGCGCCTTGAGGTCGCCCTGGATCGGAGCAGGGGGCATCAGGCGGGCCACATTAGGGATGGGAATTTCCCCGTTGAGCTTGTCTTCCTGTATACCCGCATCCCAGCATAGGTAGACCGGCCCTTTTGGCTCGGCCATCATTACCCGGTAGGCGCGGGCGAACGATTCCGGGATACTGCCGGCATTATAGGGTTGATCGTCCCATTTGACGTAATCCCTAATGGCGTTCCCCTGAACGTTAGCAGTGTGAATCCAGTCAATTTGCGGACGTCTGCGGGTGGTGTCCATCGGTCCCGTAGCACCCATGATCATGACGGGGACACGGTCCAGGTAGGCATAGAAAATCGCCATGCAAGAGTGCAGTAATCCCACCACGTCGTGAACGATAGCCACCATCGGCTTGCCGGATGCCTTGGCATAACCGTGAGCGATCTGGACGGCAGTTTCCTCGTGAGTGCAGGTGATAATCGGCATCTCATCTTTTCCGTAATTGACCAGTGAGTCATGAAGTCCACGGTAGGTCGCGCCGGGATTCAAGCTCACATAAGGAATCTTGTAAGCTTGCATCATATCCACAATAACATCTGATCCATATTTTTCGTAAGTCATTTCTGTCCTCCTGAAATTGGCGAAGCTGATATTAATCAGCTTTCACTCCTGCTTGCAAGCGAGATGTGGCCTCGCCGGGTGGCGAGGGCGCCTACCGGAAAGGCCCCATAGTGCCGAGCCCCCGGTCCGTCAAACGATAGGAGTGACATGATTTGTTCTCCAGTGCTCTGGCTGGGATGGATTGATAAGTCGCTAAGCTGGAGAATCAACCGCCCTTGGTTAGGCCGGAGACTATCCGATAATGTGCCATTACCATCGCAAGGTTAGCTTCCAGGCGGAGACGGACACTTTCTCTAATACAAACGTATTTATTTGTTACATTGAGGCTATTCCAAGGGGAAGGAGACTGAAGGACGAGGGAACCGAACGTGAGGCTTGGTGCAGGCCCAAACGGTAGGAATAATCACCCCCATTTCCCTCGGCCTGAAGCCTCCTTCCACCGAGGAAATGTAAACTTACTTACTGCGTTTGTATTAGTTCAGGGTAAAGTGCAAGCGGACACAAAAACGTAGATTTTCCCGGCAGCCATAAGCGTTCTAATTTTTGCCTTCCGCTTCATCATGAGGAGCTAAATCCGTCCCCCGCCTCCCCATCTAAGTCAGGACTGGGAGGTGGTATAGCTTGATGTGCGATAGAGGCCGCCGCCGGCAAGCCCTCGCTTGCTACCCCCATTTCCCTTAACCGCCTTGCAGCAGGGAGCACACGACTCTCCAGTGAACCGACGGTCTTATTATAGTCCAACACCGCTTGGTTAAGACCCTTGCCTAAGTCGCCTAGGCTCTCAAGGAAGTTACTCAGGCATTTATACAATTGCTTGCCTTGGAGTGCAATTTGGCGTGCGTTTTCTGCGGCTTGGTGCTGCTGCCACCCGTAGGCAACGGCCTTAAGGAGTGCCAATAATGTGACCGGGGTGGCAAGTAGAACCCCCTGTTGTGTGGCATACTCCAGCAACCCAGGGTCGCGTTCAAAGGCAACGCCAAGGCATGCATCATTGGGGACAAACATAACCACCACGTCTGCCGTGCGCTCGAACTGCTTCCGGTAACGTGGCTCTCCCAACTCCTGGATCCGCTGCCGCATCGCCCTAGGGTGCTCATCAAGCTTCACCTTTCGTAGCTGGTCATCGGAGGCCTCCATCCCCTCCAGATAGGCCTGCATAGACGTTTTTGCGTCTACAGGAAGGATAACTTTGTTCGGCAGGTACACAATCATGTCCGGCTGTTCCGGATCAACCGTTTGCCCGTTAAAGTCTACGTGCTCTATCATTCCTGCCATCTCCACAACGCGACGAAGCTGTACGTTCCCCCATGCGCCACGGACGCTAGGTGCCTTCAAGGCCTGGACAAGGTTGGTAGTGCTCAGTTGAAGTTGTTCGTGGGTCTGTCCAAGCTGCCACAACTGCTCTTGCAATTTTTGGTAGGCCCCCTCGCGTTTTTGATCCAGATCCCGAACCTGGCTGTCCAGCGTTTCCAAGGCCCTCTCCAGGGGCTGGACAACCGTTTGAAATTCTGTCTTTTGGAGCTTCCAATCACCTCGGGCCTGATTGAAGATACTGTCCAGCTGGGTACGGGCAAGCTTTAGAAAATCATTAGTGTTACTCTCGATCACCTGAGAGGCTAATGCCTGAAAAGTTTCACGTAAGTGCCCCTCTGCCCGTTCTAACCACTGGAGCATCTCTTTGGTGATTTCCCTTTCTTTTTTCAGTCGCGCAATTTGCTCTTTAAGTTCCAGGTTTTCATCCCTTAGGTCAGCGACCTGGCGTTCTAGCTCAGGCAGCCGTTTTGCGTCTTGTTCGCTACGAGCTTTAGAATCCAAGGCCATTTGGAGCTTGACACCGACACCCTTTCAAGGCGCGGGCCTATCTCGCTGAGTTCTCTCTGGGCTGCATAAAGGCGTTCCTGGACTGCAACACGACGGGCACGACAGAAAAAATAAGTAATAAACGAACAGACCGCTGCTGGAGCCGCAATAGCAAGCAGCACGGGTAACCAGGTCGCCATTTCCCACCTCCATAGCCAGAGGGGCCGCCGAACGAAACCAAAACAGGCGGCAATCCCTCCTGCCAGAAATCTCCAGAGTTTCTCTACTAGGAGTCGGTACAATAGGCCTGAAGACCAAGCCGCGTTAAGAAAAAAATGGCGAGAGATTTTTCTTGGGATAAACCACTCCATGGTTTGCCTCCAAGAGTAAGTCCTTGCTTGATTTCACCCCCGATGTTTTATAGAATCCCGTTTTGTTGGATGGGGTTGCTTTTTGTTTGATGAGCTGAAAGGAGGAGTGGAGATGGAGCTGCCGAAATGCCAGAAGTGTAACGAGGGGATCCTGATCCCATTATCGGACTACGGGCAGGATGGGGCCTCTGTGATATTCAAGGCTTGGGTCTGCACCAACCTGCAGTGTGGATTTTCTCTCAGAGTCGATAAGGGGGAGGTAACCTACGGTAAGAAGATAGAGCCGAAACGCTAACCGTTCCTGGCAGTGGATAGGCAAAGGGGAGGAAATATAGATGGAATCCCCTTAAAAAGTAAATAATCTCAATGGAGGGTGGTTCGGTTGAAGCTCTGGATCGCCCGGGCAAACAGTTCGCACCCCTTCTGTAAGGCCTCTAGGCATCGCTTTTGGGTCTTGGCATCTAAGGCATAGCGCCGAAGGGCTTCAGGCGCCAGCCATCCGTGGGCCTCTTCATCAACTAAAAGGGTATCGCGGTAAATAGATGCCGTCTTCGGGTCGATGGGCTCGACGCGTTGGATAAACGATTGCGACGTGCGGGGAAAGAACTCTTCATGTCCGTACTGCACGCTGGCCACAAGCTCACAGAAAGAGTCTAGGGAGCCGTGGTACTCCCAAAGCTTTTTGAGATCCCTGAGCGGGGTTTTCCACAGGGCGTCCGGATCCCCCTTAAGCTCCAGGATTCTCTCGCGCAGAAGGGCTGCATGTTTGAGCTCATCGGCGACGTATTCCGAGAGGGCGTGCTGAATATCCAAATCCGGGACGTGGGGTATCCATCTGGCAGTGACCTCTGCAGCCCGTCGTTCCATTACCACGCCAAATTGAAGCCGGCGCATCACCAGTTCCTGGGTAAGAGGTTTCTCGGCCCCATAGCTCTTCCTCTCACTGGTCATCTTGGCCCACATCGCTTCCCTCTGTTCAGCCAGTTTCATTAGAAAGGCATCAAGCTTTAGAGCTTCCATCACTGTCCTCCTGGGAATTTGGATTGGCTGTTTGACATAGAAAATATTTAGGTTTAAACAATACTGGAAATTTTTCTAATGTAAAGCCCTCAATGAATTCAACCGAAGCTAAAGCTTACGTGGATCAGCTCTATGAAGAGCTCTACCATCATT
>JAPUHZ010000035.1 GCA_027297485.1 Deltaproteobacteria bacterium | reverse complement strand
GTATCTCCGGGCATCTGCGCGCCCTCGCTTCGCGCTCCGGTGAGAAATGCGGGCTAGGATTTCAAATTCAAAGGAGAGGTGATGAATAACAACATCAAGAAACGGATCAAACTAACGGCAGCGGCAATCGGCTTTCTGCTCTCCGCAGCCGGGCAGGTAGGAGGTGAAGGCATGGCAAGTAAGCAAGCAGTAGAGAGACCGACCGTTGTTTTTTCAACCACACTAGGGGAACTTACGATCGAACTTTATCCCGATGAGGCTCCGGTAACAGTCAAAAACTTTCTTGAGTACGTCGATAGTGGCTTTTACAACGGAATCATATTCCACCGAGTCATCCCCGGATTTGTCCTTCAGGGTGGCGGTTTTACCGAGGAAATGGTGCAGAAGTCGACTCGTCCCCCGATCAAGAACGAGGCGGATAACGGTCTTAAAAACGATCGGGGCACTCTTTCGATGGCGCGTACGCAGGATATCAATAGTGCCACCTCGCAGTTCTTCATTAATTTGAAAAACAATGGGGTCCTGGACCACGGAGGCCGGGACTTCGGCTATGCCGTGTTCGGGAAAGTGATCGAAGGGATGGATGTAATCGACAAGATCTCCGGTGTCCCGACCGGGAATAAGGGGCCGTACCAGAACGTGCCCGTTCAACCTGTCGTCATTCAGAAATCCAACCGAAAGTGATGTCCGCTTCTTCGATCGTCTGGCGAGGTTATCAGAGCCGTACGGTCGTTCATCGGCTCACAAGGACGTAATCATTTCCAAATCTTGAAGGTCAAGTTCCGCGGGGCATCAGGCCTGGAGTCGGTATCCTGTGTTTAATGAAAAGTTTTATTCATATGACAGTGTTTGGTCCCCATCATCGCTGGTGGGCTTTAGGCATCGTAGCTCTGGCCGTTTTTATGGTCACTACGGACTCTGAGCTTCTAAACATCAGCCTGCCGCTATCCTTTGCTTCGCTGGTGCGTTGGCCTCCCTCATGCGGGGGCCGGTAGAGGGGAGGAATATCCTGAGTCCAAGATGAGAGGGGTGTGACTTGAAACAAGTCGGTGTTACATCAGCAAAGTGGTTGTTAGGTGCGTGAAGATTTCGTAATCTAATTATATCGACCACGGGGTTTGAAACCCCATCGGTTATGTGCCCGCGGCAAGCCGCGGGGTATGCTAATAATCTAAAGAGTCAGTAACGAACAAATAGGAGCTGATAATATGATGCAAAAGGCCACTTTTGGAGCGGGTTGTTTCTGGGGAGTAGAGGCGGCGTTTCGTAAGGTTAAGGGGGTGGTGTCGTCGGCAGTCGGGTACTCCGGAGGATCTCTTAAAAATCCGACCTATGAAGACGTGTGCACGGATCAAACCGGCCACGCTGAAGTGGTGGAAGTGAAATATGATCCCGCCAAGGTTTCCTATGATGAGCTTCTCAAGGTGTTTTGGGAAATCCATGATCCGACGACGCTGAACCGACAGGGTCCAGACATAGGCACGCAGTATCGGTCTGCAATATTGTTTCACACCCCAGAGCAAAAGTCTGCGGCGGAGGCCTCAAAGGAGAGGCTCCAAAGCTCCGGTAAGTATAAAAAACCGATCGTGACTGAGATTACTCCCGCATCAGAGTTCTATCAAGCAGAGGAATATCACCAGCAATATTTAGCAAGGCGCGGACGACATTGATCGAAGAAAATATTAGGTTATGGCCAGGGTTTCGGCGGTCAATACTTTTATCGACTGATAGTCATTAGGAGCAGAAGAGTTTTTTTGAAAGCTTCCTCCGCCTTCTCTTTTGCCCTCTTTGCTTCTGAGGCTGCTGCCTCTGCCTTCGCCGCTGCTGTCTTTACCCTTGACACTACCACCGTACGCTGCTTAGTTGCCGCATTTGCGTTTGCTGCAGCCTCATCGGCCTTAGATGCTGCAGCATTCAGCTTCGCTATCGCGGCCTCCACCTTCGCTGCTGCCTGCTCTGCTCTATCGGCCGCGGCTTGGGCATTGCTGATAGCATCTTCGACTGGTTTTTTATCTGCAGCTAGCTGAGATGGGGATTGCTCTAGGGCGGAACAGCCACAGGTAAACAAGGTAAGCAGGGTTACAACCAGGGTGAAACCGAAAAACTCTCTTTTCTGTTCTATGCGCATTGGAGATGCCTCCTTTTATGACAAGGTATGGGATCGCTCCTTGAAGTGGTGGGGAGGTCTCAGTCAAATGGACAGCAAAAATCCTGCCAACTTCTGTGCGCTTGACCCTTCTGAAGTTATATTGAACGGCCCCCTCCGATTAGGGTCCGGTAAAGAAAGTACTCCTGTGTAAAAATGTGTTCTTCACTGATTGATTGGCTGCGTTGAATGCAGAAATATCATTATCACTGTATTTAACTCTGTTGCCGATCTCAAGGAATTACTTCACCCGTGTTCTCCTCCGCCTGTACAAATCCGGCTCGTAGGAGACCAAAAATGGCCGAGTGATTCTACCCATCCCACCTCTCTAACTGCTGAACCTTTGTAATTGAAAGCATTTCCAATGGTAACAGCAATTTTCCCCTAAAATGCGCACGCTGTACAGATCTGCAATATTTTTCACACCCCAGAGCAGCGGTCGTTACAAAAAGCCAATCGTGACGGAAATCACGCTCGCATCAGAATTCTACCAAGCGGGGGGAAGCAGTATTTAGAAAAGTGTGGACTATCCACGTCTGTACAATCTGGCGGTTAACTTGCTGGTCCCGCCTCTTTCAAGAGTCTCTCGACCCGTTGGAGCGCTCTTTTTCCCAGGGATATAGGTTTTTCTACCTTGGCCGAGAGAAATAGAAAAACTACCTCTTTTACCTTCTTATGTGTGATCCTCTCTAGGGCGATTGCGTAGACGACACCCTGCGGCGCGTAGAGAAGAACCCTCTCTTCTAGTTCTTTTCCGTTCTCAACCATGTCAGTCTTAAAATCGACCACCACGATCTCGCCATCCTCCTCGAAGGCGAGGTCAATGAACCCCTCAACGAGATCATCTCGGTGGCGGTAAACGAAGGGGAGTTCTTTCCATAGCAAAGAAGAGCGTACTGCGCGGCGCAGCACATTAGAGCTGAAGCCCCATTCTACAAGTCTGATGCCCCTCTCGACAGTCGCTTCATCCAAGCCGTGCTCTCCTCCTAGAGCCCGGGCTATAGCACGCAGCCCTTCCGGGCGATGAAAATCGATGGCGCGAAAGATACCATGAACAAAGCTGCCAAAGGCTGCGCCTAACCCCGAGGCTCGAATCTCCTCGTCCTTAGGCTTGGCTACTGCAGTTGCTGCCAGAACCTTTCGCCCAAGCCTTCCCTTATCCCGAATTCCCTGCCGGTGGTGCTCCCATAACTGATAGCGGATGCGGGAGGGCTCTGTCCTTCTGTCGCCGGTTTCAGGTTTTTTAAAGTCGAGGCCGGACCGGAAGGGTCTGAGCTCTCTCTTTTCTGTATCCAACGTGCGCGAGTCGACTACCATCACACCCGGACCGGATTCAGGATAGACCTCCTTTCCCCAGGGAATATCCTCCCCGATCTCCAAGTTTTTCCATAGAGGTCCGAGGAATCTCTTCTTCTCATTACCTGGCAGGAAAGGTATGACGAGATAGTCTCGGGCACGCGTCGCAGCCACATAGAGGAGGCGGTAATCTTCTGCCTCTTCTCTGAGCCTTTCCCTCTCTCTGGTCTCCTGCCAACCCTGGGTCATGATCCCTCTCTGTGGGCTCCCGATGCAAATCTCCAATCGACCCTGAGAGCGGTTGACCACTCCTCTCCCGATTCGGTGTCTCCCTTCGTAGGCCGCATCGGCGAGAATCACCAGAGGAAATTCCAAACCCTTCGCCTTATGAATAGTCATGATTCGCGCGGCATCTTCTGATTCTTCAGCCAAAGGGGACTCCCCCTCCTCGGCTTCGGTGACCTCCATTTTTTTCAAGAACTGGACAAAAGAGCGGAGAGTTGTAAGACCGCGCTTTTCCAGGCCGCGCGCAAGCTCTACCATCTTGAGCAAGTTGGCTACTTTCTGATCTCCCTGGGGCTTAAGGTAGAGAAGTGGCAGGATGCGAGTGGCCTCGTAAATTTTAAGGAGGAAAAGGGAGACGTTTACATCGTTCCGTAAATCGTAAAGTTCTCTGAGACACCGGGCGGCCTCCCGGATCGATTTGGGGAGCCTGCCTGTCACATCGCCCAGCGCCAAAAAGTCCAGGGGATAGCCCTCCTGGACAAAGATAAACAGCTCCTCATCGGAGACGCCGAAGAAAGGAGAACGAAGGGCCGCAGTCAAGGCCACCGCATCTTTCGGATTATCCAAGGAGCTTAAGATGGCCGCCAGGGCGCCCATTTCCAAACGACTGTAGTACCTCCTGCCGCCGGCCACGCGGTAGGGAATCTCAAAGTCACGGAATTCCTCTTCATACAGATCGATCGCCTCCTTGGCACGGAAGAGGATACCGACATCGCCATAGCCAATTTTGCGTTTTTCCCCTTCCCGTTGGTCCCAAACGAACCAACCCTCTGCCATGATTCTTTTCAGTAAGGCAGCAACGGTTCGGGCCTCGGCCATACGCAGCTTGCTCGCGCTGCCATCCTCAACCGAAATCTGTGGCGCCGGGGGCAGGACCAGCACACAAGGACCCTCCCTTCCAGTTCGTGAGGCCGTGATGGGTTGATAGGCGGGTTGATAGGCGCCCTCATCGGGCGGTCGGATCAGACGCGAAAAGAGAGCGTTGATCCAGCCCACGACCATTGGGCGGCTGCGGAAGTTGAGCGTGAGGGCAAGGAGCTTACCCTGGCGGGCGATGATCCCTTTAGCCTCATGATAGGCTTCGATGTCGGCCCGGCGGAAACGGTAGATCGATTGCTTTGGGTCCCCCACGAGGAAAAGCTTCCCCGGCCTAAGGTCTACTTGCTGCCATCTCTCCGCTCGGGGAGACTTCTCAGCGAGAAAAAAAAGGATCTCGATCTGCAAAGGATCCGTGTCCTGAAATTCATCCACAAGGATGGAATCAAAGCGCTGCTGAAAATAGCCCCGCACGCGCTTATTGTTTTTGAGAAGCTCCCGGCAACGGTAGAGGAGATCAAAGAAGTCCAGGCATCCCTCTGCGCTCTTCGCCTGTTCATAACGTTCGACAAAACCGTTCAACCACTTAAGGAGGCCGACCGCCTGGTTGTGACGGATCGCCGCGGAGACCTTTTCCTGACCCTCTCTGATCTTTCCGAATAACCGCTTCGCCTCCGTTAGGTTTTCCTTGGAGTGCCAGTTTTTCTGATTTCCCGCGGCGGGACGAATTTCCAAATGGGACAGCAAAAAATCACGCTGCCCTTCCGGTCCCATCCCTGATAGTTTTTCTGAGCTCTTATTCAAAGAAACCACCTGAATAAAAGCTCGATCAGCTGGATCCTTGCAGGCCGATTGTAACTCGTTAAGCTTTTGCAGGTCGTCTGTGAAGAGCCTGAAGAACTCCTCCACCTCCTCGCTCACAGGAGGAGGGACTTTGCCGAGAATGTCTCGATGGTGGAGGAGAAATTTCCCCACCTTGTGAATCTCGTCCAAGCGGATGCCCGAACGGAGCAGCTCAAGCAGCGGCGGCGGGCCCTGTTCCATTTCCGCCGAGAGCCACTCTTCCCAGGTACGGTCGATGAGGAGATTGGCACCGAGTTCATCCAAGACCTCAAAGGCCGGCTCCACTTTTGCCTCTACGGGTCTTTCGCGCAGCAGAGCGGCGCAGAAAGAGTGAATGGTCGCCACTTGCGCCCTCTCGATATCCGTCAAGGCGTTGCGGGCGCGCCTCCACTCCTCTCCATCGAGACGGCGCAGGGCCTGCTCCAGTTCGAAGCGGAGCCTCACCTTCATTTCCCCTGCCGCTTTTTCCGTGAAGGTAATGGCCACGATGCGCTCGAGGTCGGTTTTCCCTGTTATGACGGCGCCGAGGACACGCGAGATCAAGACAGTCGTCTTTCCCGTGCCTGCCCCGGCCTCAACGATAAAGCTCTGCTTGAGATCGTTGCCTGCTCGCTCGCGAATACCATTATCCTCGGTGACCGACATAGTTACGGAGTCTCCTTGAGCCGCTCAAAAAATTCTATCCGAGGGTCCCGGCGTTTTCTCTCATAGAGAACGCCTGCTGCGGGGCTACAGATCCAGGGGAATTGGCAGCGGCCACAGGAAGAGGGACGCGCCATAAAAAATCCTTTGCGGATTCCGTCTACCAAATTGCTCACGATGCCTTGCAGTGTTCCAAGTTTGCTATTCCAATCCTTCTGCGTGAACGTTGCCTTTTGGTATTTCCACTTTTGGGTTACATAGTAATATTCGGCCTCGGCGGCTTCAACGTCCTTAAGGAGAAAGGAGATGGCATGAAGGTAGATCGGCAGTTGCAAGGCCTCGCCTCCTTTGAACTCCCCATCTTTAAGACGGTCCGGCTGCCCGGTTTTATAGTCGATCACCCTTGCCCGGTGGCCTTTTGGGCTAAGATCGATCCGGTCTATGCGGCCTTGAAAGCTCAGCCCCTCTTTTCCTGGTATCGGAAAGGGGCAAGAAAAAGATGCTTCCAAATAGGAGGGGAGAAATTCTCCTTCCTCTGCTCGCTCTGCTTCGAGCCAACCCTTAAGGTCCTCCAGGATCTCGTCCTTTTGCAGGGACCAAAGGATGCGAAAGCCGGTTGCCTTATCCTTTTCAAACTCCTTCAGTACTCCGTCCGCCACCTCGGCCAAGAGCCGCTCTAAGGAGTCTGGGGCCTGGGCCTTCAGGGGCATGCGCCCTTCCTTTTTAAGGCGGCTGAGAAACAAAAAGAGGATGCGGTGGATGAGGGATCCCCGATCCAAAGGGGAGAGCGTGCCGAATCGATCCGGCTCTTCAAGGGAGGAAAGGCGCAAAAGAACCTCGAGGAAATAACGGTAGGGGCAGCGTGCATAGATCTCGAGCCTGGTGGGTGAAAAGATCGTGCGCTCCTTAGGATAGCGCTGTCTAAGGTAGGCTTGAGCTTTAGCTCCCTGGAGAACTCCGTCAAAGTCGGTAAAGGACCTTTTGCCCCACCTCTCTCCCTCTGCCCTGAGGGAGCGGGAGAAAAAGGGGGAGAGGGAGGAGAGATAGTTGAGCGGTGCAAGGCCTCGGCCTTGCACAACCTCATCGGCACGGCCCAAATCGTATTCTAATAAATCCAAAGCATCGGTAGAATCGCTCGGGAATAGCCTTGTGAGCGGCACCTTTTGCATCAGCTCCCACCCCTCCAGATCGGTAAAGTTCGCCGGCTGGTCTGTGGCGGCCTCCATGAGACACAGGAGGAAGAAAGAGGGGATCCTCTCGCGACCGGTAAGCGGCTCCAGGCGGGGAAAGGTGAAAAGGAGTCGCTCTCTAGCAGCCATAAGGGTCAAGGTGAAGAGGAGTCGCTCCTCATCGTAGCTTTTGTTTTTCTGAGCCAGCTCTTTCTTTAGCCCTTCACTGAGGTACTGACGCTCATGATCCAGGAGGATAGGGTCTTGACGCCAAGGGCGGGGAAAGAATTTTTCCACCATCCCCGGTACGATAACCGCCTTAAACGCGATACCCCGGGCGGACATGAGATCGCCGATGAAAATTCCCCCTTTGCCAAAGCCGTCTGTCCTCTCCTGAGCAGCAGTGAGCGCACCCTCCGCGGTTCTGGCAAATTGCTCCAGAGTCACCTCTTCCTTTAACAGATCGTAATGGGCCAAACCCTCCACCTCTTCTATCACCCGCTGGCTCCCCGGTGAAGGCAGAAGAAAGCTGCGCATTATCGCGCAGAAACTCTGGGCAAGATCACTCCAACGGCCTTGGCGGGGAATCGCCTCCAGAGCACGGAAGAAGAGATCTAAAAACAGGAGGAATGCATCCAGGCCGACAAGCGGCGGCAGTATTCTCATCCCATCTCCCTCCGATCGCTCGGATTCTTTTCTCTCCCACTCGATGCGGCGGTGAAGGCGGCGCAGTCGCTCCTGCCACTCCATACGGCCTCCGACAATGGCCGCATCGAGAGAGAAAAGGTCCCACAGGGAAGGATTTGCATGGGCTGCTTTCCGGCCCAAGAGGCTCTCGAATGAGATCGGGGCATAGGTGATGAACTCCATGACACTGTTCCGGCTGAAATCGTCCGTGAGAATCTTGAAGAGGAGTCTAAGACTCTGCGCCGCTCGATTTTTCCACAGCGAGCTTCCCCCATGCAGGTAGTAGGGAATCCCGAGACGGGAAAAGGTCTCTGCAAACAGAGAACTATAGGGTTCGGGGTTGCGCAGCAAAATACCGATGTCGGAAAATCTGAGGCCATATTTTTCCACCCAGCGGAGACACTCTCTTCCGATCTCCTGGACCTCTCTGGTCTCTCCCGGGGCTGAGATGATTCCCACGCAACCCGCAAGCTTCGCCTCATCCCGCAGACAGTCAGGCGGGTTAAATGAAGCTAGAGCTAGGTGTTGCAAAGCTCCCGACTTCATCGGCTTCAGGCCAATGTGTTCACAGCCGAGCCCCTTAAGCCAGGTCAGGGAGGGAAGGGCATAGTCAAACGCTACCCCTTCCCGCCAGGGAAAAAAAATCAGCGGCTCTTTTTTTTGTAGAACTGCCTCAAGTAACCTTCTCTGTAAGGGGTTGAAGTCATAGAAGCCATAGATGAAGAGGGCGAAATCGGCTGGAGGGTCGCCGAGAGCCGCAGCGCGGTCCAGGAGGTCATTGCGATCGACAAAACCCATTTCTTCAAAGCGCCTTCTGTAGTGATGGTAGATTTGAGCCAGCTCTCTGAGCTTATGGCTGCCCTCTTTGGGATCCGCGAAAGTATTGGCCCAACGATCCAACTCTTCAGGACTGATGCAAGCCTCTTTGAGGTCCGTAATCGTGGAGTAGAGGCTGGGGCAAAAAACCTCTTGCCCTCTGGCCTCAGAAAAGTATCCCCCATCAGGAACAACCGAAGAGATAACCTGCTGGAGAAGGAGTTGTTCTAACAGAGGGGTGGGTCGCTGTAGTCCTTTCCCGGGAAGCCATCCGGCACAAATCTCGCGGGCAAAATCCACCAAGGTCATGAAGCGGATATTGGCGTGCCCGGGCAATCCCTCTACCAATGCCAGGCTGCGCCGCAGGTGGAGGCCGATCAAATTGCCAGGCACAAGAACAATAACCGGCGCGAGTGGACTGGTTTGTATGTGCCTCAAGCCGGTGAGGCAGGCATCTTCCAAAGTGTGGAGACAGCCGCTGGTGAAGACCTTGGATCCCACGAGCCGAGATTAACACAAGCAACATCAGGGGCAAAGATTTTTGCTTTTTTCAGAAATAGAGTGGGTCCAGGGGTCCCTTTATTTTACTCATGTTAGCGGTTAAGAGTCCCCCCCTCGTTGTAACCAAATTGCACCGCTAATTCCTGTGGATCTTTGCGCCTTAACTGCTTGATATTGCTGTGTTTGATGTCACAAGAGAGGATTAAACGCGTAAAAATTATGTCGCTCAAATTGCTGCCGGAAGCGACCATATGATACGTAAGCTATTGAAATTACAACACTTGGTTACCCATACTAAAGCCGGAAGAGTGAGATTTTTGAGTTGCAAATCCGCCGACAAAGTTTTAAACAGAGGGTAATCTTGTTTTTTTGCATGTTTCGGACACTTAAAATTCGCGGCGTATTCCTTTCCTTTCTCTTTTCCCTTCTCTTTGCATGGACGCTTCCGTCCTTTGCTCAGCAGGGCGGAAGCGGGATCGTTGTCTCAGACAATGAGCTGGCTACCAAGGTCGGGATGGAGATCCTCAGGCGTGGAGGCAATGCGGTGGATGCCGCAGTAGCCACAGCCTTCGCCCTTGGAGTGGTCGACCCAGCCTCATCGGGTGTGGGGGGGGGAGGGTTTATGGTGATCTATCAAGCGAAGGAAAAGAAGGCCCATGTATTGGATTTTCGCGAAACGGCCCCTGCGGCGGCACGGAGGGATCTCTATCTAAAAGGAGGACGACCCGTTTCCACTCTGAGCGTAACCGGCCCACTCGCCGTTGCCGTTCCTGGTGAGGTCGCTGGCCTTACAGAGGCATTGAAGCGGTTTGGTAGTTTGCCGTTGGCAACCGTCATGGCGCCGGCAATCCGCTACGCCACAGAAGGCTTTCCCCTACAATCCTACCTTCGCCATGCAGTGAAACGTCAACTCCCCTCCATTCGCAAGCGCCCCGGTCTTGCCCGTATCTTTCTTAAGGGAAAGGGAGCCCCCGACATAGGTGAAAAGATCCGCCAACCGGAATTGGGTGAGACCTTGAAGGCCATCGCTGAGCAGGGCTCACAGGTTTTCTATGAGGGATGGATCGCTCAGGCCATCGCAGATAGGCTAAAGAAAGAAGGCGGGATCTTGACGCTTAAAGATCTAAAAAACTATAAGCCTGTGTGGAGAGAGCCCATTCTCGGCAGCTACCGCAAGCGACTGGTTATCACCATGCCTCCTCCGAGCTCGGGAGGGATAGCCCTGATTCAGATGCTCAATGTGTTGGAGGGTTACCAACTCAACCTCATTCCCCATAACTCCGCTACTTACCTTCATCTCCTGACGGAGACCATGAAGCATGCCTTTTCAGACCGGGCTCAATTTCTAGGAGATCCGGATTTTGTTCAGGTCCCGATCGAAAAGCTTACCGCAAAGGGATACGCTGTCTGGATACGCAGCCGGATTTCCGCCGTGCGCACTCATCCCCCCAGTTTTTATGGTCTCGCGTCCTTCAAGCCAAAACAGGGAGGAACCACCCATTTTGGGGTCTTAGATCGATTTGGCAATGCCGTCTCATCTAGTTTAACCATCAACACCCAGTTCGGCTCAAAAGTACTAATCCCGGGGACAGGCGTCGTCCTTAACAACGAGATGGATGATTTCTCCATACACCCGGGGGTGCCCAATGTCTATGGGCTGATCGGTACCAAGGCAAACTCCCTTCAGCCTAAGAAAAGACCCCTGAGCAGCATGACCCCAACCATTATCCTCCAGGGTGACCGTCCCGTTCTGATCGTAGGGGCCTCGGGCGGGCCACGCATCATCAGTGCCACATTGCAAACCATTCTCAATATTCTGGACCGTCACATGCCCCTCAAGAGGGCAGTAGGATCTCCGCGCACCCATCACCAGTGGATGCCGAATAAGCTCTTGGTAGAAAGTAAAATCTCCCCTAGTACGAGAAAATCCTTGGAGCGGAGAGGACACGTAGTGAAAGAAAAGAACTCTCTAGGAACGGTTCAGGCCATCTTAGTTAGGCGAGGAAGGATCACGGGAGTGGCTGACCCTAGAAGAGTGAAGCTGGACAAGAAGAGGAAATCAAGGTAATATAGTAGAGCCGCGGAAGTAAAGTGAAGGAGGAAGCTATAGTGAAGGTATTTAAGGTGTTCGTCGTATTGCTCACTGCCATTTTTCTAATCCCTGTCACTTCCTGGGCACAAGGGAGTCCAGATCCAAAACTGATTAAAGGGGCAAAAAGAGAAGGTCGCTTAATTTATTACACGACTATGACTCTCAGCCAGAGTAAAGAGGTCGTAGATGCATTCCAGGAAAAATATCCTTTTATAAAAGCGGTGCTGTTTCGCACCGGCGGCGGCCCTATGCTTAACAAAATTCTCACAGAGGCGCGCGCTGGCAGACATGTTTGGGACGTGCTTTCGGCGAGAGGTGAGGTCGTTCTCCCACTGAAGGCTAAAAAGCTCCTGGCTGCTTACCGTTCGCCCGAGGCCAAAATGATCCCTGCGGATCTTGTGGATAGAAAGAACTATTGGACGGCTTATTACGTTAACCCCTACGCGTTGGGATACAATACCAATGTAGTCAAAAAAGCAGATGTCCCCAAGACCTATGAAGAGTTGCTCCACCCTAAGTGGAAAGGGGGTAAGATATCTATTGACACTGAGGCGTTTGGCTTGCTTTCGGGTCTCATCAAGGCATGGGGCAAGGAGAAGGCCATCTCTTACTTCAAGAGGCTCGCTGCGCAGGAGCCGGTCCCCATGCGGGGTAACACCAACAGGACGCAGCTTGTCATGGCAGGAGAATTTCCTCTCATTATCGCCTATGCCCCGACGATTCAGAGGCAAACATCCAGAGGCGCCCCTATTGATTGGATTCCTCTGGAACCAGTCGTTGTTCAGGTCAATCCGATGATGCTTTCATCCAAGGGTGCCCATCCCAATGCTGCCAAGCTTTTCATAGATTTTGTCCTCTCCAAGGAGGGGCAAGAGAGAATTTCGAGGTTCAGGCGAATTCCTGTCCGAAAAGATGTGGATCCCGATCCTCCTCGGCTATTCAAAGGATATACGCGCATCGTGGTGAGCCCGGAAGGGTATAGAAACTTCCGCGAGGTTGTAAAAATTTATCAGAAGATCTTTAAGCTGCGCTGATTGCGCTAAGGGCAAAAGAGGTCCTTGATCGTAATGGTCTGTTCCCTTCCGGGGCCGACAGAGACCAGCACCATATCGGTCTCAAGGATCTCCTCCAGGCGCTGAATATATCTTTTGGCGTTGATTGGGAGATCGGAAAGCTTCCTTGCCTCAGAAAGGGGACTGTCCCAACCGTCCATCTCTTCCCACACAGGCTCGGCACGTTCCAGTACCCTCTGGCTGGCTGAGAACTCCTGATAGGTCTCACCCTCGTAGCGATAGGCTGTGCATATCTTAATCTTTTTAAAGCCGGTCAGGACGTCTAGTTTTGTCAGAGCGATACCGTTCATGCCGTTGACACGCACTGCATGGCGCACCCCGACCGCGTCAAACCAACCACAGCGGCGCGGCCTACCGGTGGTGGCGCCGAACTCATCCCCGTCTTGTTTCAGTTTCTCCCCCTCAGGACCCTTAATCTCCGTGGGAAAGGGGCCGCTACCCACTCGGGTCGTATAGGCCTTTGAGATGCCGATTATTTGATGGATGTTTTGTGGCCCCACCCCTGCGCCCGCGCAGACCCCACCGATCACCGTATTGGATGAAGTGACAAAGGGATAGGTTCCGTGATCTACATCGAGGAGTGTCCCTTGAGCCCCCTCAAAGAGGACTCTTTTGCCGGCTTTGATCTCACGGTCCAGCAGGAGGGCCGTGTTGGTAACGTATCGTTTAAGTCTTTCCCGGTAGCCGCAATAGGTGTCGTGAGTCTCTCTGAAGTTCAGGGTCTTCTCTTTGAGGATCGCCTTGAGATAGATGTTTTTCTCCTCGATATTGTATCGCAGCTTCTCGCGGAATGTCTCTTCCTCCAGAAGATCAATAAAGCGGATCCCAATCCGAGCTACCTTATCTTCGTAGGCCGGGCCGATACCGCGTCCTGTCGTGCCAATCTTTCCTTTGCCCCTTAGTCTCTCCCGGGCCTGATCAATGGACTTGTGGTAAGGCATAATCAGGTGGGCCTCTTCGCTAACCCGCAGCAAGGAGTCGTCTAAGAGATATCCTCTTTGTTTGAGTCCGCGGATCTCCTCCAAAAGGACTTCTGGGTCCACCACGACGCCGTTCCCGATCACGCAGAGTTTATTGGGGTGAAGGGCCCCGGAAGGAATGAGGTGTAGGACCGTTTTTTCCCCGTCAACTACAAGTGTATGGCCGGCGTTATTACCGCCCTGAAAACGGACCACGATATCCGCGTTTTGGCTAAAGAGATCGACAACTTTGCCTTTGCCCTCATCCCCCCATTGGGCTCCGATAACAGCAATGTTAGCCATTTTATTTAGGCACTAACCGACAGGCATCAGGCAATAGAAAAATTTCTCTCCTGCTGTTACCTATTGCCTACTGCCTTCCCCTCACAGTTTCACCAACTCTGCGGTAATGATATTCGGCAGGCTGCGCAGGGCTTCAAGGGTCTCCTTAGGGACGACATCATCCACATGAATAAAAGAAATAGCCATCCCCCCTACCTTCTCCCGGCCTAACTCCAGTCCTGCGATATTGATCCCCTTCTCTCCCAAGAAGGTACCCACAGCGCCGACTACACCAGGGACATCTCGATTATGAAGGATGAGAATGTAGCCCTCGGGGACCGCCTCAAGATAGAAGTTGTCGATCTTGACAATTCTCGGGTTGTTGCTGCCGAAGATCGCGCCTTCGACCTCGACCTCTTTGTCCTTGGTCTTGACTCGGACCGTAATGGAGCTGGCAAAATCGCTCGCGCGACTGCTCTTTGACTCTACGACCGTGATTCCCCTCTCGCGCGCCACCATCGGGGCATTGACATAGTTGACGCTCGTTTCCATTGCCGGGGTTAAAATTCCCTTGAGGACAGCCAAGGTCAGGGGGGCCACATCGTATTGAGTCACCTCTCCACCGTACTCGATGTGAACCTCCTTGGGGAGAGTGGCCAACATCTGGACCTGAAGACTCCCGAGCTTTTCTCCCAGAGTGAGATAGGGCCGAAGCACGCTAAGAAGCTCCGGGCTAACAGAAGGGACGTTCACCGCATAGCGTATAATCCCTCGGGTCAGAAAATCGACCATCTGCTCCGCTACGGCTATGGCCACGTTGAGCTGGGCCTCATCTGTAGAGGCCCCTAAGTGAGGAGTCATAACCACCTGCTCCATTCTGAGCAGCGGATGGTCCGGCGGAGGGGGTTCCTCGACAAAGACATCCAAGGCGGCCCCTGCCACCTTTCCCTCTCGAAGCGCATCCGCCAGATCCCTCTCATCCACTATGCCGCCACGGGCACAGTTGATGATCCGTACCCCGGCCTTCATCTTCGCAAAGGCCTTGCGGTTGATCAGTCCACGGGTCTCATTGGTCAAAGGCGTGTGCACGGTAATAAAGTCCGATCTCGCATAGATTTCATTCAAACTCACCAGCTCCACCCCTAAGCGAGCCGCGCCTTCAGCCGGCACAAATGGGTCGTGCGCAATAACCTTCATTCTCAGTCCCGCTGCCCTCTCGGCGACAATGCGACCGACATTACCAAGGCCGATGACCCCCAGGGTCTTATTGCAGAGCTCCACTCCCATAAACTTCTCTCGCTTCCACTGTCCGGCCTTGAGAGAGGCGACCGCCTGAGGAATGTGGCGGGCAAGAGATAGCATAAGGGAGATCGCGTGTTCTGCCGTGGTCACGTTGTTCCCACCGGGTGTGTTCATGACCACGACACCTTTTTTACTGGCGGCCTCGACATCGATATTCTCCACACCGATCCCGGCCCTGCCAATAACCTTGAGGTTTTGAGCGGCTCCAACCATGTCCGCCGTCACCTTAGTGCCGCTGCGAATAACCCACCCGTGATATTTTCCGATCAGCTTCTTAAGCTCTGCCGGCTTGAGCCCCAGGCGTACTTCGACTTGAAACCCTGGGGTGCGCTCGAACACCTGGAGGCCCTGGGGGGCCAAAGAATCTGTCACCAGGATTTTTGTTTTCCTTTCCGTCTTCTTCGCCATTACTCGAGGGTCTCCATCAGGATCTCTTGGGCAGCTGCTACTCCCTGGCCGAGCTTGACCGGAGCGCCGAACTTTTTGAGTGCCATCTCCAGCGCACAAACAGCGACCAGCACGTCGAACGCCCCCATGTACCCTACGTGAGCGATGCGGACAATTTTTCCCCGAAGCTGGTCCTGCCCCTCGGCAAACGTAATCCCCATTTGGTCCCGGAGATAATCCAGCAGCCTATCCCCGTCGATACCGTCCGGCAGGAAAATCCCTGTCGCCGCCGGACTTGGGTTTCCAGGGGCTAGGAGCTTAAGTCCCAGTGCCGTCGCTGCGGCGCGAGTCGCCCGGGCCAAACGCTCATGGCGAGCATACACCCGCTCCAGCTTTTCCTCTTGCATCATTTTTAGTGATGCACGGAGGCCGAAGGTAAGCGAGACCGCTGGAGTAAATGCCGCGCCCCCTTTTTGCTGGTTTTTTCTCTCGAGTCTCAAGTCAAAATAGAACCTGGGTAGCCTCGCTTTTTCGGTCTTTGCCCAGGCACGGTCGCTTAACGCTATGAATCCTAGCCCAGGGGGGAGCATCATGGCCTTCTGAGAGCCTGTGACCAAAACGTCAATGCCCCATTCGTCCAAGGGCACAGACAGGACGCCAACGGCTGTGACCCCGTCGACTACAAGAAGCGGACCGCCGCGGGTAATCTGCGCGATCTCACGTACCGGATGTAAGGCAGTGGTGGAGGTCTCACTGGCCTGGACCAAGATCCCTTTGATATCGGGATGGATCTTAAGTTCCCTTTGGACAGTCTCGACCTTGACGGCCTTTCCCCATGTCACTTTGACCTCGACGACTTCAAGACCAAATGCCTGACAGATTTTTAGCCAGCGCTCGCCGAACTTTCCTCCGTTAATCACCAGGACCTTTTCGCCCGGAGAAAAGAGGTTTGAGACAGCCGCCTCCATGGCCCCTGTGCCCGAGGAGGCCAAAACCAACACGTCATTCCTTGTTCCAAACAGGGTTTTCAACCCCTCTTTTACTTCGGCAAAGATTTTCCTGAATTGGGGCGTCCTGTGGTGAATGATGGTCTCGGCCATAGCCCTCTGGACCTCGTTGGGGATTGGTGTAGGGCCAGGCGCGAGTAGATAGTGCTTAATCATCTTTTATCCTTCAACCTAAGCAATCATATAACCGGGCAACATGGAGTGACAAGAAACGAGCATAAAAAAACCTGAACCTCTTTTACTTAAGAGACCCAGGCGTTCGGCCATCTTAACGCTTTGCACTCCATCGTGGTTAATTCCACGCAGACGCCAGTCGCGCAAACCAATAAATCTCGTTCCTACCTATCCTAGAAGGCACAATTTGTCAATGGTTTCATGGTCTTTCGGCAGGGAGCTGCACAGGCCAGATCCGGTTTGCCAACGATTTCGAACTATGCCAGTATTTGAGATCTGTCAGGACCGTTCCTGAAAAGGGTCTACTCTCAATGGGAAAACTCATTCTTTTTGATATCGACGGAACACTGACTCGCTCCCATAACGGCTTCATCCCTTTCAATGAGGCCATTCTGAAAACCTTCGGGTTTCCCGGTGATATTCGCACAATCATTCCTGACGGTAGCACAGATCCTCTGATCCTCGAAGAGATCTTTGCCACGTCCAATCTGAAAGTAGAGATCACCGAAGAGAGATGGCGGAGCTTTGCCGGAAACCTCCAGGAAAGCTACTCCCACGCCATCCGAGAGAGACTCACCAAGATAACCGCTCTGCCTGGAGTCTTAGAACTCATCAGAGAATTAGCAAAAGTAGAAGGACTCTACCAAGGTGTCGTCACCGGAAACCTAGAAGTGATAGCACAATTAAAGCTTGAAGCCGCGGGTTTAAGCCCGTACTTAAAGCTGGGGGCTTACGGAAGCGATTCCCGTAACCGCGTAGACTTACCGGGGATTGCTAGAGAAAGGTGGAAAAAGGAATTGGGGAGATCTATCACGTCGGATCACTGTGTTATCATCGGAGACACACCCAAAGATCTGGACGCAGCGAGGAAAAATCACATGAGGTGTCTCTTGGTAGGCACTGGGAAATACCCGCTGGAGGAGCTGTCGCTTTTCAAACCAGACGCCTGCTTGTCTGATTTCACCCAGACGAAAAATACGGTTGAGACATTGCTGGAGTTATTCTGACTCCGGGGGGCCGGATGCAGTATCGAACACTTGGTAAAACAGGTCTAAGGATCTCAGAGATCGGCTTCGGCTGCGGGAACAATGCCGTTCTCATGGTCCGCGCCAGCTATGAGGAGCAACTGCATGCAGTTCGCCGTGCCTTGGATCTTGGGATCAACTACTTTGACACAGCCTTTGCCTACGGCTTGGGAAAATCCGAGGAGAATCTGGGAAAAATCCTCAACGACTTGGGAGCTTCAGCAATCGTCTCCACGAAAATCCGGCTTGAGCCTGAGGCCGCGGTCGACTTTAAGTCCGCCACGATTCAGGCCGTGGAAGGGGCCCTCAAGCGCCTTAAGAGAGACTCAGTTGATCTAATCCAGTTGCACAACAGAATTACGATGGCAAGACAACCGGGCAAGCGCTTTAGTTTGACTCCTAGAGACGTTGTTGGTCACGGAGGGGTCCACGACGGCTTTAAGGAACTTCGGGACAAAGGCAAGGTCAGCTATTTCGGCTTCACTGGATTGGGCGATACGAAGGCTTTGCATGAAGTGATTGACAGCGGAGAGTTCCATTCGGTCCAGGCCTATTACAATCTTTTGAACCCTAGCTCCGGCCAGCCTGTTCCTCGAGGTTTTAGTGCTCTCGATTACGGCCGACTCATTGATCGAGCCGCGGGCAAGGGCATGGGGGTTGCCGTTATCCGAGTTTTAGCAGCGGGCGCTCTCACGTCAGATCCTAGCGCCGGTGGCGGTAGCAGCCCGGAGCCGCTTTCACCTGGATCGGACTATACCCTCGATCTTGAACGCGCCGAGAAGGTCAAGCTTCAGGTCAGCGGCGAGAGCAAAAACCTCACCCAAGCTGCCATCCGCTTCGCTCTAATGAAACCCGAAGTCTCAACAGTCCTCGTGGGCTTCTCCAACACATCCCACATTGACGAAGCGGTCGCCTGCTCTGGCGCCGGGGGATTATGTGAGGAGGCGATGGCGAGGTTGAGAACGCTTTGGGAGAGCGATTTTGTAAGGATCAATCCATGAAGCCCTTAAAATTGGGATCGAGATGGGGGCTGGCTAGAAAGGGTATAGTAGAGAACAGTCTCAACCATCTTTAGGCCAACCTTTGGCTGTATCCGCCGTTCCCAGCTTTGTGCCCGTGTAGGGCTTTCCTTCGGTAACAGTCCATTTCCCCCTCAAAACCGGATCTTTGCTAGCGGGGTGAATCGATAATTCCCCGCACCGGACTTTAACCGGTAAGTTGTACCGCTTCCGCGGCAAACGGTCAGGTCTTTTGTTGATAGAAGCATCAGGGATTCTCATTTGTCGATTTTTGTTTTTTCCCCTAGCTATCCCTTTTAACTCACCCGTCTCCGTATTTCGCGTTCCGATCCTCCCCAATGGCTCGAATCTTTATATTTACAAAAGCCAAAGGGACCGGAGGCCCGGTTTGACCAATGGCGATGCCTTTTAAAGAGTACCGAGCGGGTATTACTCATTCTTCAGATAACCCCTTAAATGCCTAATCATGCGATGCTTTTTAGCTGAGCCGAAGAACGATCTCGCACTATACCTCCTTGGTGGGCTTCATGCTTTCGGGCACTCCCAAAAGCCGATGGGTGAAAAACTGTTAATACTTTGACAATCAATACCTTGACAAATTCTGTATTCGATGGTATCTATCGAAATCAATGACCAGCCAACTTATTGAAACTTCCAAGGGTCCCATTGAATACGCTATTCTGGGTCAGGGACCGGCCGTGCTGGTGATCCATGGGTGTTCTGGTGGATATGACCAGGGTCTCATGGCTGCAAGGCTCGTGCACGGACATGGCTTCCAGTTCATAGTCCTATCGAGGCCTGGTTACCTGCGCACGCCACTAAGAGTCGGTGCCACACCGGAGGCTCAGGCGGATGCTTATGCAGCGCTTCTAGATGCGCTGGAAATTTCCCAGGCGGCAATTATCGGGATTTCTGCTGGTGGCCCTTCAGCTTTACAGTTTGCTTCACGTCATCCCGAACGATGCTGGGCCCTGGCAACATTGAGTGCAATAAGCAAGTGCCTAAGTCGATCTGAGCTGGCAAAATGCAAGTCACACTTAAGACGGTCACTTCTTATCCTTGGCCTGGCGTATAACCTTGCAAAGAATCTAGCTTTCGTGACAACGCAAAAATGGCGGGATCTATGGTTATCTAAGAATCCAAGGAACAAAAAATACGAATTCCAGGCCTTGAACCAACAGATGAACCTGCACTTATTCCTGGGGTTGCTTCGCTCTTTCCGTATGACTTCATCACAAAAAGACGGCCTGCAAAACGACATGAACCAGCTTTTGACTATGCCGACATATCCATTAGCGGACATCACGGCACCTACCTTGGTGTTGCATGGGTGTGCCGACAGGTTGGTGTCCCTAAAGCATGCAAAATGGATTGCCAATACCGTCTCTAATGCTAAGCTCATAGCCGTTGAGGGAGGTGGCCATCTCTTTTTCACTACGCACAAACATCAGGTCGTCTCGGCCATCATCAAATTCCTCAATCATTACGCACGCAGCATCCAGTGTGATTCAAAAGACCTGAAGAATGCCATCGCACTGGAGACAGTCTCTGAGTTCCCCAGCTCCGTATTAAATTAGCGAATAAAGACTTCCAATCCTTTTCCGGCTTCTGGTAAATTCTTGTTGAAGCACACTGAAGCATTAAGATATCGTCCGAATTAGACATTTAGCGCTTACGATAAAAAAACGGGCTCCTTTTCCGGAAAAGGAACCCGCTCCTGGCGCTCACGCGCCATTAACTTTAATCGAATCTTGTTTAATCTAGCAAGCCCGCCAGTCAGTACTAGACCAGCACTTCCATCCGCACCCCGGCTCTCTCGGCGTTTTCTTGAGGCTCCTTGGTCTAAGACCTTCCGCTCTATACGGTCGCCTTAGCGAACCTGCACCATCAGGCACTATAGTTGAAGGCTTGATTCAGGAGGCTCGACGCCGGGCAAAGAACCTGGCACAAGGGGTGCCGCCCGCTGACAGCGGGCCACGCTCGCAAGGTGGCATAGAATCTCCCATTTCCTTTACCTCCATTATTTGGAATACGGGGGAATCTCAACGAGCGCGCTCCGTCTGCTCCCCCTTGGCCCTAGAGGACTTAGGCCAACTTTAATTTTATATCCGTTTCCATTTTCTTGTCAAGGATATAGTGTGGATTGCTGTGATTCAGACACTGGGGAAAAAGCGCACGTGTAAAATGGTCAGCAAGGAACGGGTTTTAATCGAGCGGGGTTGTGATGGGGACGAAGGGGATTTTTGCCAGCGGGTTCTCAGTTGTTAGGGAGTGTTGTGAGGGCAGTAGTACCTGGGCTTGCTTTAAGAATCAGCAGACTCCGGTTGGTTTTACCGGTTTCTGGCCAACGGACGACCACTAGGGCGGTCGTGCGCTATCGAGTTGATGGGCCAAACTGCGGCAGAGTCTATGTGTCTTTGCCAGTATTTTCTTGCGAGCCTGCTCGTTGAGGGTAAGCACTAGTTCCTGGTGTTGTAGTGGGCTCAGACAACATAGTTTTGATAATAGATCAGAATGGCAGTGGTGGTGGGCTGGAGGAGTTCTAGGGTGCGAGTGCGGGTTTTGGGATTGAGTTCCTTACGGCCGGCCCGCAGCAAGTACCACGGCAACAGGCTGTAGGTGAGCAACACGAAGACAACCTGATTGACAATCAGGCAAAAGGCGCGCGAAGAGAAATCCTCTAGGTCAGAGAAACACTTCAGTTGGCGATGCCGCTCTTCAATGGTGGTGCGTAGGGCGTAGTTCTGGCGGCCCT
>JAPUHZ010000349.1 GCA_027297485.1 Deltaproteobacteria bacterium | reverse complement strand
ACGGCGAATCACGATGTGTTGAGAGAGCCTGACATTTGGGAGATGGCCAAACGCTTAAAGACAGGTCCTCAGCAGGTCATATTTCGATTTGCCATGCAAATAGGCATGCTCCCGTTGACAGGAACGACGAGTGAGCAACATATGAAAGACGATATACAAGTCGAAGGTTTCGAACTCACGCCAGAGGAAACGAAGCGTATTGAAATGATCGCGGTGTGAGTAGGAAAAAAACAGGGTCAGGCTTCCAAGATGACAACTTATTCACCTTTACGGTGGTCTTCTGCAAAAGGGTGACTTAGGCGAATAGGTGCATAACTTTCTTGAGATGAATTACAAAGAATAAAAAAGCCTGATATGTCAAGGCAACCAAGAATGGATACCCCGGGTGCATTGCATCATGTCATTGGAAGGGGAATCGATCGGACAAATATTTTTCGATTACGGATTTCCGGGATTTCCGGGGACAGTATACAGCAATTTGCATCCGTGATCGGATTTCGTGCTCGTTTACAAACAGGGGCCACGACCACGAGTACTGAAAGCTCGGCGCCTCGCGACTATCTTAACTTGCACCTTTTTGACTGGCTTGAGAATAGGTTTTTCAACACTCCTTGGAGTTAAACGGGTAACTGGAGACCCGAAACCCGAAAAACCTTTTTGGCTAGTACCCCAATTTTTCGATCTTCGCTTCGTCCATGCCGAAGTAGTGGGCGATTTCATGTAAAATAGTGATGCGGATTTGTTTGCGGAGTTCGGCGAGATCTTGAAAATCATGTATCAGGGGTTCGGAGAAGAGAGTAATCTTGTCGGGTAGTAGAGGTGGGTGTAGGGTTGAGCGTTTGGATAAAGGAGTGCCTTCATAGAGACCGTAGAGCACGGATCTCTGAGGATCGAGGCCAACGGCTTTGAGCTGACTTTTTTTGGGCTTCTTCTCGATAACCATCTCCACGTTGTGGAGATGGTTGCGAAACTCCCTGGGAAGTCGCTCCAGCACTCGGGCAGCCTCCTTTTTAAATTCTCTTTGATCCAATGGTAAGAAGTTTGCACGAAACTGCTTTATGGTTCAAGACGGGATGCGACTGTTAGTAACGTTCTTTCTTTTTTTCCTCTTCCTTCATCCTGCTTTGGGAGGAAGCGGGCAGATCCGGGAGGGCGATTCTCCACTCTTTAAAGACGACCTGGATCGGGATTCGCTCCGCCGTGCCATTCACCGCAGCCTAGAGTTTCTCGCCAAGCTTCCACCGGATCGTCCTGTTGGAGAGCAGCCCAGACTATTCACTGCCCAAGAAATTAAGGAATCGCTCCTGTCTTTCATGGAGCTGCTTGAGCTTTGGGATCGGCCGGAGATGCTGGCTGAGGAGATTCACTCCCGTTTTGATCTATATCGGCCCGGGGGCGATCCGGGCGAGGAGGAGGTCCTTTTTACCGGATATTATCAGCCCGTGATTGAAGGCAGCCTGACCGAGACGCCGACATACCGCTTCCCTGTTTACCGGAGGCCCGAAGATCTCATAGAGGTGGAGTTGGACAGCTTCAAGCCGGAGATCCGAGAAGAAAAAATGCTGGGGCAGATCGTGGGGAACCGACTGGTCCCTTATTTTTCCCGCTATGAAATCGACAGCTTGGGACGTCTTAAGGGGAAGGGATATGAGATTGCTTGGGTGAAGGATCCAGTAGAGCTTTTTTTTCTTCATATCCAGGGTTCAGGACTGCTCCGGCTGGAGGATGGCCGCCTCCTCCACCTGAATTATGCCGCTTTCAATGGGAGGCCCTACAGTAGCATCGGGAGAATTCTCATCGATAGCGGCAAAGTGTCGGCGGAGGGGCTCTCTATGCAGCGTCTGCGCCGCTACCTGACGGAGCATCCCGAGGAGCGGGATGCCCTCTTTGCCGAAAATGAGAGCTACATTTTTTTTCGTTTTGTAGAAAATGGGCCTTTAGGCAGCCTTGAGGTCCCTCTGACTCCGGGGCGCTCTATCGCGACAGACTCGCGTCTTTTTCCCAAAGGCGCTTTGGCATTTGTCGTCTCCCGGAGGCCGATTCTCGACGCCGCGGGCAACCTAGTCGATTGGCGACCCTTTTCCCGCTTTGTCTTGAACCAGGATACGGGGAGCGCTATTCGAGGCCCTAGAAGGGTCGATCTCTACTTTGGGAGCGGCGATGAGGCAGGGTTGGTTGCGGGTGCTATGAAAAGCACCGGCAGGCTTTATTTCCTGATCAAGAAAAAGGCGAGCCCATAGCTCCAACTCGGAAGTGTCAAAAGAGTCCGGATCAGTCTCTGAAGGCTGAGATGAAAAGGAGACTCTGCTCGTCACTGTTGAGAAAGGATATCGGCTGAATGATAATGGAGGGGTAGCTTACGCTATACCGGAGTCCGTAATGGAACGAACGACTGAAACCCGCCGCTTAACTTCGGCCTTGGTCATAACTTCAGTTTATTTTGTGGCTGAGGTTGTGGGAGGGCTTTTGACCAATAGCCTCGCCTTGCTTTCCGACGCCGGCCACATGTTCTCCGACATAGCGGCTTTGGGTCTGAGTCTTTTTGCTTTTCAGATGGCCAGGCGGCCGGCCACAACGAAAAGGAGCTACGGTTATCACCGCCTGGAGATCTTAGCTGCGCTCATCAACGGACTTACCCTCTGGCTCATCGTCGGAGTCATTTTTCATGAGGCCTACCGCCGTTTTTTAGATCCGCCGGAAGTTCATAGTGTGGGGATGCTTGTGGTAGCTTCCATAGGCCTGATGGTAAATATTGCCGCCGGGGCGATCCTCTATGGTTCCCGTCAGGGAAGTCTCAATGTGCGCGGCGCTTTCCTCCACGTCCTCGGTGACACCCTGGGATCTGTGGGTGCCGTGGCTGCCGGTTTAATCATGCTGCTCACCGGATGGTATCTGGCCGATCCGCTGATCAGTATCTTTATCGGTTTGCTTATACTTTATACCTCGTGGAGTCTGATTAAAGAATCGGTCAATATCCTCATGCAGTCTGTCCCAAGGGAGATCGATGTTGAAGAGCTGCAGAGGGCCGTGGAGAAGGTCAGCGGGGTCATCAAAGTTCATGACCTCCATGTTTGGGCAGTGACTTCCGGGGTCTTTACCCTCAGTGCCCATGCGGTTGTGAATGGCAAAGAGGATTCTCACCAGGTCCTGAACGAGATTGAGGGCATATTAAGGGATCGCTTCAAAATTGAACACACTACCATCCAACTGGAGACGGAGGACAGGGAGGAAAAGGAGTTCCAGGCCTTTTAGGCTGGATTGTTCACGAGCCTGGGAACACTGTTAACCATCTCTAGTGTTGCCTTTCATTGCAAAATTCAAGTTGCTAAGTGCAAAAGTCAAAAGGTCTGAAAAACCGAATTCAATAGTCAGAAGTCAGTATCCAGAATTCCCTCCCACCTTTTTGCCTTCTGAATTCTGGCTTCTGGATTCTGTCTCTTCTAACCAAATCTGCATTTTGCAATTTACACTTTGCATTTTGCAAACTATGAATAATGCGGGGTAAATTCCAATGCTTCGTTTTTCAGGCTCGTCTTCCCGGCAGGAGCAAAGCCATCAAACAAACACTGACAAAGGAAAGACTCCCAAGTAGCCAGAAGATCGTCGAGAGATCGGCGGAAAAGAGGAGAAGGTCGACAACTGAAGTCGAGAGAGTCTTAGATACCTGCTGAATTAACCGATCAAAGGAGACAATACCACCGCGTAGCTCTGCCGGCGCATTCTGCGTCAAGAGACTCTTCTGCATCGGCGATATCACGCCGTTCGCCAGCCCATAAAAAAAGAGAGGCACTCCCACAAGCCATACACCCGGCATGAACGGGAACGCTACTAGGGCGAGGCCGCTAACCACGAAGGCGACAAAAAGGAGTTGAGCCTTGTCGTAACCTGCGGCTAGACGCCCTGCCTGGCTCGATGTCAACAGGGCCCCGGCTATGAAGAAGGGGAAAAGGAGGCCAGCCGTTGCCGTCGAAATCCCGTGGGTGCGTACGAGAAAGAGGGGGAAGTAAGTGAGAAAGCCGTAGTCAAGAAAGAAGCGCAGAAAGCCAGCGGAAAATGCAATGCGCAAGCGAGGATGGCGGGTGAGGCGGAGCATGTCTCTCAAGTAAATCCAGGTGCCAGTTGTTACGTTTGCTTTTGTCTCTGGCATACAGAATAAGACCATGAACCCAAGGGGGACTGCCAAAATATAAAAGGTAAATGGCCAGAACCAAGAGATGGTGGCCAATATTCCTCCCAGAGGTGGAAGGATCAGATTACCCACTCGGTCGAGAAATACCTTGAGTCCTTGGCCGCCTACTTCCCTATCTCCTTCTAAAAGATCACTGATAATGACAATCGTTAGAGGTATGACCGCGCTGAAGCCTATTCCTTGGATGGCCCGGAGGATCAGAACCCAGCCAAAGGTCGGGGCCATAGTTATGGCCGCTCCGCTGAGGCCAAAGAGCAGGAGGCCGCACGCCAAGAGGAGACGCCGCCCATAGAGGTCGGCAACGATGCCGAAGAGCGGCGCCAGGATGATCGCTGGAGCCGTATAGACCGTCATAACAAGGCCTAGGGCAGAGCCCTCCGCTGAACCGGCGCCAGCTCGCCTATACCGAAAAGGACAGCAAAAAAAGGGGCACGCATCTCGGCCAAGTTAAAGAATTCTCATTTTGCAGCCAAACAGGCCTTCGGTGACCTGCAGGAGCGCACTGGAAAGGGAGGTGATAGGCGTCCGCACATTCAAGAAGCGGCTCTTCTGAGTTTCGGAATATCAAGATCTTGCGACAGCGCCTCTATAAATCGCTTGTGTGCCGGGTTTAGCTGCCGATTTCTTTTATAGATTAAGGAAACTTCCTGCTTCCCAAAAATACGGGTTAAGTCGCTGCTTTTTAGATTCGGCTCCTTTTCTCCTAGAATGCACCTACCATGGATTAAACCCACGCCGAGTCCAAGGTTCACATACCGTTTAATGGCAAAACAACTCCCAGCCTCGATCACTGTCTTCATTGCTAAATTCCTCTTAGAAAAGACATGATCAATCAGGCCACCAGTAGCTGAGTTGTAAGAATGAATAACAAGCCCGTACGAGGCCAGATCCAGGAGAGACAATCGCTTAGAAGCTGAAAGGGGGTGATCCTTTGGATAGATCGCTACCAAACCAGAAGTATAAAGGTGGATTTTTTGCAAGGTCCGCGGGGTGTTTTTAAACCGCCCAATGCCGATCTCGACCTTGTCTGTCTTTACTAGTTCTAGTGTATTGGGTGAAGGGGTAGACATCATCCGCAGCTTGACCCGAGGATTTTCTTTCACAAAAGCCGAGATGTGGTAAACAAGCGTATGCCCGATGTCACCTCCAAGTGCCACAGATACATTTCCAGCAATAATTCCTTTATTCGCATGAAGTAAGGCAAGGCTGTTGTCAGTATCATCGATAATTCGCTGCGCATGACTTAAGAAAAATTTTCCATCTTCCGTGAGAACCAATTTATTTGCCCTGTGTTCAAATAACTTCACACCGATCTCTAATTCTAGTTGCTTTAGCCGAAGTGACACAGCAGGCGGAGTTATTCCCATTTCGTGTGCGGCGCGAAGCAGCCCTCCCATCCTGGCTACTAAGTAAAAGGCCCTTAGATTCTTGAGCTCCATAATGGATCTATTTAAGTTTTTCTTAAGCCTTGGTTATTAAACATTAAATCTTGACAAATATCAAACTGTCTGGAATAAATGGGTTGGAGATTAGAATGCGAGGTGTCAGATGAATGAGAAAAAGGATAAAAAGCCGCCCCGGGTCAGGCACGTAGCGGTCAAGGTTGGCCTCGACTCGGTGGAGCATGCCGAAAAGCTCATGGACTATTTTCGTGTGCGGGGCGACTCAGACCCTCTCTCCGTAAAGCAGGTCGCTGACCAGATGCGTCTCGCAGTGGACAGGGTCATGGGTGAGGGTTCTCTGTATGCCCCTGCTTTGGCAGCACTTGCGTTAAAGCAGGCGGAGGGGGATACGGTTGAAGCCGCTTGTCTCCTTCGGGCTTACCGATCCACTCAACCGCGCTGGGGCTATTCTCTCCCAATCTCCACTCGGGACATGGTGATTGTGAGCCGAGCCACCTCTGCTTTCAAGGACATCCCTGGAGGTCAGTTCCTTGGGCCCTCTAAGGACTATAGCCAGAAGCTTCTCCGGTTTGGGCTGCGTGAAGAGAGCCAAGATGAGATCCAAGCGCTCCTGCGTGAGTGCACTAATGGCGAGCTCCTCGAACAAGTTCCCGAATCTTTTCCCAGGTTGATTGATCTTTTGCGGGAAAGGGGTCTGTTGGAAGACGATGCGGGGGCAAAGGGTGTTGTGGAGGAGCCCTTCGACATCACTTTGCAAGGATTGGTCTATCCGGCACCTCGAAGCGCCCAGCTCCAGGCCTTGGCCAGAGGGGAAACGGGTGGAATGCTGGCTTTGGCTTACAGCACTATGAGTTCGTCTGTTTCGCACCCCATATTGGCGGAGGTACGCGTAGGCTACTGTCCGATGAGGGTCACCCACCCCTACCTCAAGGAGCCAGTTACAATAGGCGAGGTTCTGGTTACCGAGTGCGATATGTTGGATACATTCGTAAGCTCCGCCACACAGCCTGGAGCGCCCAAGCTTAGGCTCGGTTACGGGCTCTGTTTCGGGCAGAATGAAATTAAGGCCATCGCCATGTCAGTTCTGGATCTGATGCTGCGATCAAGGGGGAGCGCGCATCCTGCCTCGCAACAGGAGTTTGTTCTAAGAAACATTGAGGGAACTGAATCGGCGGGGTTCATTCAGCACCTTAAGCTGCCCCATTATTAGTGGAGAACCATGGATCGAAAAAAGCGATTTGAAATTTTGGCAAGGGCGGACTCTGCCACCCTCTCGCCGATCGCCGAAGAAGTTCTTCGAACTGCAGAGGTAGACGTATTGAAAAAACCAGAGACCTCGTTAGTCATGCTCCGCGCCTTAGACTCGATAACTGGGGATCCCTTTAACATGGGTGAGGTTCTCGTGACGGAATGTGAAGTTAGTCTCGGCAACCACGTGGGTTATAGCCTCATTATGGGAGAGGAACCTGAGCGGGCCTTAGCGGCGGCCATAATTGATGCGGCACTGGAATCTGGTCGAGCTTCTGCATCTTCCATAGAGGGGAAGCTTTGGCAGGAGGAACAGCGCCTCCGGACAGAAAGAAGACAAGAAAACGCACTGATCGGACGGACACGAGTCAATTTTGAAATTGTGAGACGGTAAAGTGGAAATTTTCAGAGACATCGGCTTTTCCGTAATTTACGACAGTCAAAGAATTTTTCGCATTGTACTCGACTGCATGGCGAGACCGGGAAAGATCAACCAGCTTCCCCACAGCGGCCTTAGAGCCCCTCAGGGAGCAAATCCATATATCCTAGCCGTCTTGCGTACGGTGCTCGATCAACAGGTATCGTTTTTTGTCATCGCAAAAAGCCCCAAGCTATGTGAGGCGATACGGTCCTACCTGACCTTGAATACCGGAAGCTGCACGTGTGAACTGGAGAAGGCTGACTTCGTCTACTCTGTAGAGCCTAATACGAACGGGCAGATCTCACATCTCAAGCGGGGCAGCGTCATGGCCCCCGAGGGAAGCGCCACCATGATTTATGATGTCGAGAGAATTACTGCTCAGGAAGATGGCACTGTCCGAAATCCCCAGGATTCTGCGGCGACCTATTTGTTGCTTAACGGTCCAGGAATTTATGGGGAACGGCGAGTTGGGGTTTACGCTCCTGGTTTTCCGGACGAGATTGCGGATTTGATTAAGACTCGGGCGCCTTTTCCCCTGGGTGTTGATGCTGTCCTAGTAGACCGAGAGGGAGGAGTGATCGGGCTGCCGCGGACCACGAAGATTGCAGTGCAAGGTTAGGAGATGCGGAGTGGGCAGATCTAAACTTCAAGAATTAATCGGGCATATGGAGGACCGTGAGCAGCGGGGATACAACTACGCCTTTCTGGACGAGGATACCAAACGTGAGATCCGCAGAAGGCTTTTAAAGGCAGTGGCCGTTCCGGGCTATCAAGTGCCTTTTGGTTCACGTGAGATGCCATTGGCACGAGGGTGGGGGACGGGCGGCGTACAGATTACCCTCTCCCTTATAGGTCCGGGGGATATCCTAAAGGTTATTGAAGAGGGTTATGACGATGGTGTTAATGCGGCCAATATCAGACGGCTGATCCAGGGGACTACAGGTGTGAAGGTGACGACCGATACGCTTGAGGCGACCATCATTCAAACCCGGCATCGCATCCTGGAGGAAAAGATGACCGCGCAGCAAATCCTGGTCGTGCAAGTACCAACCCCAGATCCCCTGAAGCTCATTGAGTCAAGCGGGGCGAAGAGGCGTGTCATGCATGCCGAGCAGGATTATCACCTGCTTTGGTTGCATCTTTATGAAGATATCGTTAAGCGCGCTGGAGCGCCCCCACCGAGTTCCCGTCGCCCGGTCATTGTTAACAAGCGTTATGTAATGTCCCCGAGCCCTATTCCCGGTTGGGATGTTGTGAAACTCTCAATGGCGGAAACTCTCCTCCTTTTCGGTGCTGGACGGGAGAAGCGCCTGTATGCCCTGCCGCCGCACACAATTGTCGAGCCGGTGGAATTTGAGGATTTTCCGTTCACAGTGGAAAACTTTAGCGGCAAGCGTTGCGCCAAGTGCGGTAGTACGAATTCCTATCTCAACGAGCTGTTGGGGGAAGATGGGAAACCGGAGTTTACCTGCTCAGATACGAGCTTTTGCCTGAAGCGGCAGAGAGGAGAGATCATAGAGTGACCTGCCACCTTAAGGTCTCTAACTTGACGGTCATGTTTGGGGAGAGCTGCGGAAGCTGTCAACTGTATACTGGGCCAGGCCAGCGCACCAACCGTTGCCCTAGCTGCAACTCCGTAGTTGCATGTGGCGGCGTTTCCTTCGAACTCCATCCGGGTGAGGTGTTAGGTATTGTGGGTGAAAGTGGTTCAGGGAAGACCACCCTGTTGCGATCGCTCAATCTGGACGTTCCTCCCATCGCAGGCGAAGCCTATTTCCAGCCCTATGAGGAAGGGCGCCGCAATATCTTTAAGGCTACTGGGCCAGCGTGTCGCTTCATCCAAACCCAGCTCCTGGGCATGGTATACCAGAACCCAGCTGAAGGATTGAACTTTGCTATCTCATCGGGGGGCAACATTGCCGAGAAGCTTATCGCTGCTAACTGGCGGAACGTGGATCAGATACGCGGCCGGGCCAAAAAGATTTTGCAGCAGATTGAGATTCCAGAGGAGCGGCTGGACGATTTTCCAGCAACCTTGAGCGGTGGCATGCAGCAGCGTGTTCAAATTGCCAAGTCGATTGCCAATAGTCCTCAGCTCCTGTTGCTGGATGAAATCAGCACTGGGTTAGATGTTTCGGTTCAGGCTCGGGTATTGGACATGGTCAAAGACGTGGTTCGAGAGCTAAATCTCGCCACCATTGTCGTCTCTCACGACCTCCGCGTGGTTCAGCTTTTGGCAGTCCGTACTATGGTCATGTACTACGGGCAAATTATCGAGGCGGGATTGACAGACCAGATCCTGGAGGATCCGCAAGAGGAATACACACAACTTCTAGTCAGCTCTATGCTGTAGGACCGTGTACTGTAGGCAAGAAGGGAACGGACTTTGTATCTGGAAACAAAGGGTCTCAGTAAATTTTTTACCTTACACCTTCTTGGTGGTAAGAGGATTACCGCATTTAGCGACGTCAGTTTCCAGTTGAAGCGGGGTGAGTTCCTTGGGGTCATGGGTCCGATTGGAACGGGAAAGTCCTCGCTGATGAAGTGCCTCTATAGAACCTACCTTCCCTCTCAAGGAAAGATTCTGTTTCATTTGGATGGAAGGATAGTCGATCTAGCGAAGGCACCGGATTACGAGATCATCAACCTACGTAAGCGGGAGATCGGCTTTGTGTCCCAATCCTTCCGGAAGGTTCCGCGGGTGACTACCCTGGACATAGTGGCAGAGCCTTTACTGGAGCAAGGAGTCGGCCTAACAGAGGCAAGAGAAAAAGCCGAGGATATGCTCGCCCGGCTCCTGATCCCGCAGGAGCTGTGGGATACCTATCCGGCGAACCTTGGAATTGGAGAGGCTCAAAGGGTAAATTTTGCGCGCGTATTTGTTTACAACCCCCGGCTGCTCATCCTTGACGAGCCAACCTCTCTTTTGGACACGCAAACGGTAGAGATTATCGTTGAGATGTTCCGCAAGCTGAAGGACGACAGGGTCACCATTATCGGGGCTTTTCAAGAAACCGATATTATCCGGGAGCTGGCCGACCAAGTCCTTCATTTGGAAAAGAATCGAGTCTCGGCCCTTGGCAAAACAAAGGAAGTTCTGCGATTTGTTCAACACAAGAAATCCGGGTAGCGGTGAGAAGTACATCAGGATGGAAATGTAACATGAGCGTGACAGTGATTACTGGTGGAAAGATTGTAACTCCTAAGGGTATTCTCTCGGGGAGTTCCATTTTGATTCGAGAAGGAACCATTCAAGAGATATCACCCAATAAGGCGGTCGATATCCCTCAGGGAGCAAAGCAGATCGCTGCCAATGGTATGTTTATCCTTCCAGGCTTGATCTCCCTGCATAGTTCTTTTTTAGAAAAGGAATTGTTTCCCAGGACCGGCGTCGAGTTCCCCATAGAGAGGGCTCTCATCCAGGGAGATAGGGTAATGGCTGCAAGCGGTATCGTGGAGGCCTACCACACGGTAAGGTTGACGCTTAAGGCGTCGGGTTTGAGCTTGGAGGGAGCGGAGGCGATTGCTAGCTCTCAGAAAAGGGGTAATCTGCTTTGCATGCACCGGCTTCATTTCATTGGGGATGAAGCGACATTGCCCGTCCCCCGGAGCTTCGCTCACTCAGGGAATCTTTTATCAACTGTCCCCCGTCAAGACCCAGGTAACAACAAGGCCGAGACAGGTCTTTCGTTTCTTATTCAGGAGATGCACCCTTCGAACAATCGGGAATACTCCTCTGTTGCAAGAGTAGGGTCTCCTCCAGAATTTAGTGCGACATTCCGAGTCCTCCATGGTCCTTCTTCAGCCCGGGAAGCAAAGTCAATTGGGGCGATTATCATTGCAAGAGTCCCTTATTTAGTGGGCTCACCGTCTGACAAACCGTTAGAGGAGGCGTTCACCGAGGGCCTTGTGGATTTGTGTGTAGCTGACTGCTATGCCCCCTCGCTGCTTTATGCGGCTTTTCATCTTGATCGTCTGGGTGTCATGCCACTTCACGAGGCTGTAGGCTTGGCGAGTCGCACCCCTGCCCAAGTTTTGGGGAAGGAAAACGTGGAGGGTTCTCTGGAGGTTCGTAAGGTGGCCAACCTATGTCTTGTGGAGTTATGGGAGGGGATACCTCGAGTCGTTAAAGCCATTATTCGTGGGGAGTTGGTCTTTTCGGCTGAAAGCTTGAACTCATAGCCTTAAGGGAAATGCCATGGAAAAGCTTGCGATAACCAACGGAAAACTTCTCACCCCTCAAGGCGTAATTGATCCGGGCACTTTAGTGATCGAAGATGGGATGATCGCCGAGATCTTAAAGAGGAAAATAGATTCGTGGCGCGGCCGGATTATGGATGTGGGAGGAAAATATGTCCTTCCGGGATTTGTCAACCTTCACTCGGACTGCATCGAGACCGAGATGAAAATGCAGCAAAGGCTGCTTTTGCCCATTCATGCGGCCTTAGCGAATCTGGATCGAAAATTGGCGAGTTGGGGGATTACCTCAGAGTTCCATGCTATCAATTTTTCTGACACAGCAGAAAAAGGGCGATCCGTGGCTTTGTCGAAGCAGCTGGTGGAAGAGATCATCAGGTTCAGGGAGAGCGGGAAGCCGCTGGTGCGCCACTCGATCCACGTGCGCTGCGACCCCAGTAGCAATCCGGGAACCGATCTAGCCTGTCAACTGGTGGAAGAGGGTAATGTTGAGTATGGCTCGCTCCAGGAACACGCGCCGGGAGTGGGCCAATACTGCGACTTGGAATTGGTAAGGGCACACTATGCAAGGCGCTGGGCACTCGACGAAGAGGGAATCCAACGGTTGTTACAACAGACGAGGGACAGCAGGAAATTCGTCAAGACCAATGAGGAACGGTTTGCCCAAGTGACATCTTCGAGCGGAGTGCCGCTCGCATCACATGATGATGACACCGAAGATAAAGTTGAGTATATGCGCAATCTTGGAGTTGCTCTGTCTGAGTTCCCTCTTAACCTGCCCGTGGCCCTTAAGGCGCGGTCGCTTGGTATGTCAACCTGCATGGGTGCCCCGAACGCCTTCAGAGGACAATCCCAGATGAAGCAGAATATCAGCGTACGGGAGGCTATCCGGGCAGGCGCGGTTAATATCCTCTGTTCGGACTACTATCCTTCCTCCTTAGTTTATTCGACGTTCACTCTAGCCGAAGAGACAAACCTCACGATTATAGAGTCGTTGAATCTTGTCTCACTCAATCCTGCCCAATTCATAGGCAAGGGGGATATCCTGGGCTCCCTTGAAGAAGGAAAGGAAGCGGATATAACCATCGTAAGCCTGGATCACGGTATTCCTGTGATTAGTTGTACTATAGTTAAGGGAAAAATTGTGTACGAAACCCATAGCCCATCCTATAAATAGACATGTTTCAACTATCATCTCAACTTTCCATCCAGCGTCGAATAAGAACCGATTCTAGCCTATCGGAAAGGTCCAGCTTGGAATCGTCAAATCGAAAGGAGGCTTACGCGATGAATAAAAAACTGATGGTGTGGTCTGTCCAGCTCCTGGCTATTCTTGCAATATTCTCCCCGGCGAGCATGCAAGCCGGCATGTCGGCGCATACGGAAAAGCTTATAGCAGGGGCCAAGAAAGAGGGCAAAGTGGTCTGGTACACAAGCATGAGTATTAGCGAGTCGAGGCCCCTGCTCGACCGCTTTAAAAAGAAATACCCTTTTATCAAGGCCAACCTGTTTCGCACCGGAAGCGTAGCTTTGCTTAGCAGAATAGTGTCCGAAGCTAGGGCGGGTAGGCGCCTCTTCGATGTGGTCAATGGAAGGGCGGAGATGTTCCTCACGCTTAAAAAGGCTGGCGTTATTGCCAAGTACAGATCGCCCGAACGGGCCATGGTGGAGGAGGATTTTAAAGACAGGGAAGGTTATTGGACCGGGATCTATGGGCATGCCCCGGTCCTTGGGTACAATACCGAGCTGGTCCAAAAGGCCGATGTACCTAAGAGCTACGAGGCCCTTCTGGAGGCAAAGTGGAAGGGCAAGATATTAAATGATACGCAGAACTATGCTTGGTTTTCTGGGCTGCTTCGTGCCTGGGGTCGTGAGAAGGGACTCGCTTACATGCGCCGGCTGGCTGCCCAGGACCAGACCTTCATGCGCGGAAACACGGCTCGCGTCCAACTGGTAAGCGCTGGGGAGAGGTCGTTGCTGATCGCCTACAATCACATTATCCAGAGGATGACGAACAGGGGAGCACCAATCGACTGGGTTCCCCTTGAACCGGTTGTTTTTACCCCGAACACCCTGATGTATGCCAACGGTGGCCCGCATCCCAATGCGGGAAAGTTACTCCTCGATTTTTTTATCTCTAAGCAGGGCCAACAGATGATCCGAGGTTTCAACCGTATCCCGGTCCACAAGGACGTGGATCCGGACCCTCCTAGACTCCTAAGAGGTTACCAGCGCTTTGTCTTAACACCGGAGCAATACGACGATTACGAAGAGATCGTGAAGCTTTACCGTAAGGTCTTTAAGCTCGATTAAAAAAAATACCGTTAACAGTTTGAAAACATCTTTATCTAAAATGAAATGCGGCTGAAAGAAGCGGAAAAGAAGTTGAGGAGAAAAAGGAGGTAATACTGTTTGTTCTGGCTGCTTGATCTCCGCAGATGCTGGTGAATCTAGAATGTCGGTGCGATTTTGCAGACTTATTGCTATAGGCGGGGGACCGCTTGAATAGGGGAGAAGACGGGATTCTATTTCTAATCGTTGGACCTAGTGGCGTAGGGAAAGATACTCTTATCGTCTATGCCAAAGCTCGATTGCAGGGTGAGAAAAACTTTTTGTTTCCAATCCGTTTTGTTACGCGTGCTCCCGACTTGGGGGAAGAGACTTACCATAGCCTTTCTCCGGAGGCCTTCGAGAAGTATGTGGCAGAAGACCGATTTGCTCTCTGGTGGAAAGCCCACGACTTGGATTACGGAATAGGGAGGGAGATTGAATCCTGGATCAAGGAGGGGAAGCATGTGGTTGTCAACGTTTCCCGGTCTATCATTGATTCAGCTCGTCAGCGGTTCCGTCATGTGGTTGTTTTAAGAATTCAAGCCTCCAGAGAGAGTTTAGAGCGGCGCTTAAGAGCTCGGAGACGTGAGACGCGAGAAGAAATATGGGCTCGGCTAGATCGCAGCTCGGCCATTTCAGTATCGGGTCCTGGTGTACTTACTGTCCAGAACGACGGTTCAATCGAGACTGCAGGAGAGGAGTTTCTCGGCATTCTCCGACGGAGGTGCTACGGGGAATAGCGGTTCCTCCTTATTTAGTTATTGGCGATTTTGCCTTTGTCAGAAGCGCCTTGGCTCAGGCATGTTTAGCAATGGGTTATAAATGACCAAGGTTGGCGATATCCGGTGGTGATTCGAGGGGGAACGCCTAAGGAGGAGGTTATGGCTATGAAGGAACATCAGAAAAACGGACGGGTAAGAGCGTGGGGACTACTATTGGCATTGTGGTTCGTTGGACTTCATTCTCTTCTGCCCGGCCTCTCTCATGCAAGGAGTGCAGCAGAAGTGCTTAAGACCTATGAGCGTCTCACGGGGAAGGAGAGGGAGGCTAAACTCATAGAGGGTGCCAAGCGGGAAGGGAAGATGGTGTATTACGGAAGCACGGCCATCGACCACAGCAAACGCATTCTCGATGCATTCAAAAAGAAGTATCCGTTCATCAAGACGGGGCATTACCGCAGCGGGTCTATAAATGTTGCCAACAGGATCACGGTGGAGGCCCGTGGCAAGAGATACGATGTGGATGTTATCGACCTGCAGGCAGGTGAGGCTTATACCTTGGTCAAGAATGGCCTGGTGGACCCTTACCTGAGCCCAAGCAGGAAAGGAATTATGAAGCAGTTCATGGATGAGAAGGGGTACTGGACCGCTATATTCCATCTTGTGGTGGCGTCGGGTTTCAACACAGAATATGTTAAGAAAGAAGAGGGTCCCAGGAGTTACGAAGACCTTCTCGATCCGAAATGGAAAGGAAGAATGTCCCTAGATACCCAGGATCATGACTTGATGGGAACCCTAATGGAATACTGGGGTCGAGAGAAGACCTTGGCCTATTTTAAGAAGTTAGCCAAGAACGAGCCCACAATGCGGCGCGGGCATACCTTTCAAGCCCAGATCTTGGCTGCGGGGGAGGTCCACGTTTCCCCTTGGTTGTACGGTTATCGACCCTTGAGCATGAAGCGGAAGGGGGCACCTCTCGAGGTTGTTCTTATGAAACCCGTCATATCGATCCCAACCTACCTAATGCTAGCCAAAAATGCTCCCCATCCGTACAGTGCCGCGTTGTTTCTCGACTGGGTGTTTTCCCGAGATGGGGGGATGAAGATATATGCCGAGAAGCTGGGCCGAACGGCGCCCCGTCCAGGTTACAGGGACAAGTTCCCAGAGCTAAAAGCCCCCGCGTATTTAGTCATGGACCCAAGAAAGATTGGCGGCAAAGCCGAGGAATACCTCAAACTTTGGTGCGGGATCTTTAAGCACTGCTGAGCAAAGACCTTGGAAAATACGGCTTTAGCAATGGCTCGAGCATGGTCAAAATCACCCTGGGGCTTTGCGAGATTGTGCTTAGCTCCGAACAGACACATCTTGGCGTCGTCGATGGCGGCATGCACGATCCTAAAAAGCGGCGAGCCTTTTTTCAAGGACTTTAGGGCCTTGGTAGCCTCGTCGATGGCAGCATGGGCCTCCTTAAAGTGCGTCGGGCATTCAAATGCCTCAACGCTCGGCGGCATCTGGAGAACCGCCGCAGCAGCGAAAACACATAGTAAGAGTGGAATTCTCATAAAAATCCTCCCGAGACAAAAAACTGGTTTTGTTTATCCTAGTCATGGAGGCACTTTCAGGCTAGAAATATTTAGTGTTGTAGCAAAGTAATTATGTCAGGGTGACAGTTCGTGGAATTGGTTCGTATACCTCAGAGGGCGCCAGGATGATCGCTGGAGCCGTATAAACCGTCATAACAAGGCCTAGGGCAGAGTCGCTGATGCCGAAGGGCGCCACCATTGCCGGAAGCGCCGGCAGGATAAAGTTGACTCCCATCATCAAAGCAAGACTCGAGGCATAAATCAGGCTAAGGCCTCGGCGCTGGACCGGTGTCAACTCGCCTAATCTGAACAGCGTAGTTGCGGAAAACGCACGCATGGTTGGCAAACTAATACAAAGGCAGTAAGTAGGTTTACATTTCCTCGGTGGAAGGAGCCTTCAGGCCAAGGGAAATAGGCCAGTGCCTCGAGGGCCGCCACCCCTACCCCTTCACGTGATTATTCCTACCGTTTGG
>JAPUHZ010000348.1 GCA_027297485.1 Deltaproteobacteria bacterium | reverse complement strand
CAGCCTTTTACATTCTCTTGGAAATGGTTATCCAAAGTCAGAGTATTGGTCAGAGGATCTAAGAAGAAAGATAGTTAACCGGTTACTTTCCTATTATGGGGGTCATGACCTGCCTGAGGTAAATAGAATTGTGGATTCTTTTAGGCAAACGGAACTTTACTCAGATCCAAAATATATTCTTCTCCTGGCCAATAACCTTCATTACTTTAAAAAGTATGATCTTTCGAGACAATTTTATGAACGTGCAGGGGAGCTTTCATTGGAGGCCTTTAATTCAAGAGATCGATCCCTCTACTGTGGCATTCTTGGGAGCGGAAAGAAGTATGAGAAGGCACTTCCAATCTGCATTGACCAGGAACAGTCCTGAACTCAGGGCAAAGTCAACACTATAGCAACCCGACAAACAATCGACAGGATCTATACAGTGGAAGGGAATTGGCCAAAGGTCGCCGAGTATTCGGGGAAGATTCTTCAGTGTCAGCCAGACCATAAAGTAGCTCGAGGATATCTCAAATTGGCGACAGAGAGGAGTCGCTGAATGTTTACACAACCTGTGCCACTCCTGGGACACTTTGAATATGCTGATCAATCACATCGACGACGAAGTACTTCAATTAAGGACTAAGTGATGAAAATCTGGATGGTTCTCCCCGCTTATAATGAAGAGGACGCCTTACCTCGATTGATTGATTCTCTCGTTGAGCAGCTCAGGGAAGAGAACAGGGAATTTGAGATTCTTGTTGTAAATGACGGAAGTGAGGACAGGACGTGGGAGGTAGCAGAGGCCTATAGCGGCAAGGCCCCCATAAGGCTTTACAACAATGAAACAAACAGGGGATTGGCGGAAACTCTGCGGACGGGCCTTTTAGAAGCCCTTAAACTTGCCGCAAAGGATGACATCATTATCACAATGGACGCAGACAACACTCATCCCGCTGGGCTTGTTGTCCGTATGGTGAGACTGATTCGGGAAGGGAACGATGTAGTGATCGCAAGCCGCTACCGTAAGGGAAGCTATGTGCGGGGGGTACCGCTTTCCCGGCGATTGTTGAGTTACGGAGCGAGCTGGCTTTGTCGGCTCTTGTTTCCCATCCGAGGGGTGCGGGATTACACCTGCGGATATCGCGCCTATCGCGTGACCGCCTTATCACAATTGATCTCGCGGTACGGAGAGGATTTCATCTCAGAAAAAGGATTCGCTAGTATGGTGGATATTCTCCTCCGATTGCGGGAGCAGGAGCTGATCTTCACGGAGGTTCCCCTGATACTTCGCTATGACCTTAAGCCGGGGCGTAGTAAGATGAATGTCTCTCGAACAATAAAGGAAACTTTAAATCTTCTAGTTCGACGCAGGTGTTTCCCAAATAAACATTAACGGTTGAGACTGATGCTGTATTCTGACCCGTTTCCTTCGCAGGATTCTTATTACACCGACAACTACAGCGATTATGAAAAACAAAACCCAGCCCATAAGATCCAGTTTTATATGGATCTAGTGGAGCGCTGGGTTGTAAAAGGGGAACGGATTTTTGAACTCGGGGTGGGCCTGGGCGTATTTCTAGAAAGAGCAACCGAGAAGTTTGATTGTCAAGGTTGTGATATCAATCATTACGGCGTCGAAACCTGCCACAACAAGCTTCCGCAAGTTCCTCTTTTTGAAGGGTCTTATGAATGTATTCCCGCCAATCCCCCTCCAAAAGCGGTCGTATGCTGGGATATCCTGGAGCACCTACCTGATTTGAACACAGCCTTGATTTCCATCTTTTCAAAGCTTCCTAAAGGGGGATGCTTGATTGGAGTGGTACCTGTGTATGATGGCCCGCTGGGATGGTTGGTCCACCTTTTGGATAAAGATCCCACTCATGTTACGAAGATCTCTCGGAAAGAATGGCTAGGTCGCTTGAGACAACACGGATTTGACGTGCTAGAATATGGTGGTATTATCCGGAAACTCATTGGATCCCACTATTTTCATTTTGTCAGACCCCAAATCATTTTGAAAAGCTGTGGAACCGCTCTTTATTTTGCGGCCTGCAAGCCAGGATCCAGCCTAAAAGAAAGATTTCTCTAGATTCATTAGCACACCTACTGGTCACGAAAATTATCAGTCTTCTTCTTGATGAACTGCGGATTGGGAAAGCTGATGCCTGCAAGCGATCGACTTCTTGGTTTTCTTCTAGGCCTATTTATCTTCACTGTATACTGCCTTACCCTTTCTCAAACACTCCCTTCAGGGGACGGCGTTGAGCTTATTTCCGCTGCCTAGTCGAAGGCCCGACCTGAATTGCCATGCTACTTCCTTCTGCTTGTCCCCTACGCCCTGGGCTCGCGCTGCCGCAGCTCCTGCATCGTGTCCTGCACGTCCTCCTTAGTGAGGATACCTTTGCGGTCCAGCGCCTCCACCAGCGCCCCCATCTCCCACATGTTGGAGATGGCCATTTCCTCTGATGACGACTAGGTCGTTGGATCGAGGGGTTCCACCATGATGTAGGCCTGCACGTTCTTGCTAAGGTTCCGAAAAAACCTCTGAGGCTATTAACTGGGACCACGCCCGGCGCGCACTGATGTCGGATATTTAATCAACTCAGAGGTCAATTCAACCAGAGAGGTCGGACCGGCCCGAACCACCAGGAGCCCCAGCAGGGTGAGAGAAACCCAGGAAACGAACCAGGCCAGGAGCCCGAGGGCGAGAGCGGTGGCGGGGTCAACTCCGAATCGGACTAGGACTACTTTGAACGCAAGCTGGTAAGGCCCGAAGAACCCCGGAACCGAAGGAATCGCCACTGCGACGCTTACCGCCCCGAGCAAGATCCAGCAAGCCAGCAGGGTTTTCTGGGGTGAGCCTAGATGGAGATCGAAGGCGAGGATTCCGGCCAGGAGAGGCAGTGTCGAAAGCGCGAGCCAGATTGTGGCTGAGTGAAACATCAGCCACAACAGATGCCTGCCGCCACTGAGTGCACCGAGCCCCTCAGCGAACCTGTGCAGGGCCTTTTCCACTAATATCTGTAGTCGTTCCGGGAAGGGTCGAGCACACCAGCAAGAAATCGCGACCACGTGCCTGGGCACCAGACGCAAAGCGATCACGCCCGAGAGGGGCACGAGTGCCACCGGCAGAAGCATCAGGGCTCCCTCAGCCAGAAGTCCCGCCTCGGGAGAAGTCCTCCCGGCCCAGACCAGGGCGGCAAGCGCAATCGTGACAACGCTCAAGATGTCAAGCACTCGCTCGAGGACAACAGTGGCGAGGATGGAGACCCCACTGGTGCCCGTCTCGCGGCTGAGAAACCAGCAGCGTACCAGTTCCCCGATGCGCAGGGGCAACAGGTTATTGACCATGAAACCGATCGCCTGCGCTCGAAAGAGGGCTCCACGCTCGATGGAGGCGATGGGGTTGGTGAGGTGTCGCCAGCGCAAGGCGCGAACGTACACGTTGGCCACGTAGGCCGGAACTGACAATGTCAAGAGCAGAACCAGATCCACCTGGAGCATCGCGCCCCAAAGCGCGGCCAGGGGCACGTCGCGTATGGAGTACCAGAGACAGGTCAGGGTTATGGCGACACCCAGCCACACCCGCCAGTCGGAATACCACGGCGTTCGAGTCGGAGTATGGATGTCTGGGGGGCGATCGTCCGC
>JAPUHZ010000347.1 GCA_027297485.1 Deltaproteobacteria bacterium | reverse complement strand
ACCGGGATGTGTTTGTCCGTTCATCCGAAAGTCGCCAAAAAATGGCAGCAGGAGAGATTGAGCGGCTCTCTCTCTTTGATTTGCTCTCGGCCTTTCGGCGTGTCTTGGAGCGGTTTCCTGAAGAGGGTGTGCACATTGTTAAAGTGGAAGAGATATCGGTTCAGGAAAGGATGAATTTGCTTTTGGATTGTCTCCGGCGAAGTACGAGGGTGGTCTTTCAAACCCTCTTTGAGGGGGTGAGTTCGAGGATGGAATTCGTGGTGACCTTTCTTGCCCTGTTGGAGCTTATCAAGATCCGAGCCATCAGAGCTACTCAAGAAGAAAGCGGTGATCCTATCCTGATCGAGTTGACTGCCCCACTGGGAGAGGAGGAGGGGATTTTGGCCAAGAGGGAGACTGAAGAAGAGGATGAGTATGGAGCGTAGCCGTCTCAAGTCTGTTGTTGAAAGCTTGCTCTTCGTGTCAGAGAATGCTGTGACCTTGGATCGGATGAGCGCTGTGCTTGAAGGGGTTGAGAAAAAGGAGATTCTCTCTGTTATTGAGGAGCTTCGGTCGGAATATGAAAGCCAGGGACGAGGGGTTTTTCTGTTTGAAGTAGCTGGTGGTTTTCAAATGAGGACTCCGAAAGAGAACGCCGAATGGGTGAAGAACCTCCTGCGGGGCAAAGCGGCACGGATGAGTCGTGCCACCCTGGAGACCCTGTCGATCGTCGCATACAAGCAGCCTATCACTCGAGTTGAGATCGAGCACGTTCGTGGGGTCAATGTCGATGGAGTTCTCTCGACGCTCATGGAACGGCGGCTGGTTCGCATCGTTGGCCGCAAGGATGTTTTGGGAAGACCTTTTCTCTACAGCACGACTCGGGAGTTCCTGGAGCTTTTCAGTCTGAAGGACTTGACCGGCCTACCTACCCTCAAGGAGATGGAGGAAGTCAGCTTACCCCAAATCTCCGAGGATGAGACCCTGCCCGTGGAGAGTGAGCAGTAGATAAAAGAAGCGGTCAAGGTAAGACAGTTCACTATTGATGATCTTAAATTAAAGTGACGAAGCGCGAAGCACTTAGCAGGATGCTGAAAAAATCCCTCGATACGACATTCTGAGGAGCTCAAGGCTACGAAGAATCTCGCAAGGTGCTGATTTGAACAAAGTCGAGATTCATCGCGGAGTTTATCCTGAGATTCTTCACTTCGTTCAGAATGACAACCGAAGGGCTCAGCATGACTATTGAAACGACTTTTTCATCAGCCTGATAGACCATCTGACAGAGCTGGTCATAGCGGTTGGTCTGTCACTATATTATGCGATTCTCACTAATTGATGTTTTGTGATGGAACGGTTGCATAAAATTATCGCCCGTGCCGGTTTGGCTTCCCTGCGTGAGGCGGAGCGGTGGATACTAGAGGGGCGGGTGACCGTGAATGGTTCGGTTGTTCACAAGCTAGGTTATCAGGCTGATCCGAGCTGCGATAAAATAAAAGTGGATGGTCGGCTCGTCGGGCCGACATCGAGGCATATCTATTATCTATTTCACAAACCCCCGGGAATGATCACTTCCATGGAGGATCCTCAGGGCCGCCCTAATCTGGGAGACTGGCTGAAACCTTTTGGAAAACGGGGGCGTCTTTTTCCTGTCGGAAGGTTGGATTTCAACTCTTCCGGCCTCCTTATCTTGACGAACCATGGAGAGCTGGCCTTCCGCTTGAGTCATCCGCGCCATGAGATAAAAAAAGTCTATGAGGCGAAAATCAGCGGCTCGCCATCTGAGATGGAACTGGTGCGTTTGCGCCGTGGGATACAGCTCAGAGATGGGTTGACCGCACCGGTCGGAGTGAGGGTCCTGAGGAGGTTGAAAAACAAGGCCTGGTTGGAGATCGAGATCCATGAGGGAAAGTACCGGGAAGTTCGCAGGATGTTTGAGGCACTTGGTTATTTTGTCGAGAAACTGGTTCGAACCCGTTTTGGTCCTTTACGACTTGGGTCCTTGCCGGTCGGTCAGCTTCGCCCTTTTTTGCCGGGCGAGGTTCTGGCTATGGAGAAGGTTGTCGGACTGTCAAAAAGGGGCTTTACCCCGTACCACCTGCCGAGCCCTCGACCTGAGCTCGGGCCGAAGGTAGCCTCAAGGTCGAACGACAGAACGCGCCGTGCCTAAGCGCGGGGATGAATCCCGTTCCAACTCCGTCGTGATAAAACGATACGCCCCCGATCCAATATGGTTGGGACTGGGTGAATGTTTCGACCCTCCTGTAAGGGTAGCGCCCCAACGCCACGGAAGTACGTGGTACGGGTTTTACCCAGATCCGTCGGCAAAAAACAACTGTTTCTTAAGAAAGCTCAAGTTGACTTCCTCTAAGGACTGGACTACTGCATCGGCTTCAGTCAGCTCTTCTGCTCGATGGGAATTGGCAACCGCCAGGCACCTCATCCCGGCGCTACGGGCCCCTTGTATGCCTTCTTTCGAATCCTCAATGACCAGGCATTCTATTGGTTCGATGGATTTCTCTTCGGCCATCTGGTTGAGCAGAAACAGGGCCTTTGTGAAGGTCTCTGGACTGGGCTTCCCTTCTTTCACATCTTCAGCACTGACAATAACTTGGAAGAAGTTATTTAAACCGATACTTTCCAATATCATGTCAATCTCGCTTCTCAAGGCGCCGGAACCGATGGCCAGTGGGAGATGGGAGAAGAGTTCCGGGACTAAATTTCTAACTCCTGGAAATACCTTGATCCGGTTCTCGATGAATTCCCGATAGTATTTTGCCTTACACTGAATCAGTTTTTCAAGCGAGGTGTCGCTAAGAACATGGCCGCGGTTGTGGTAGATTGCTTTAAAGCAGCTCCGATCATCCATGCCTAGATATAGGGAGTAGTATTCACGGTCGTCTAGGGATAGGCCTTCTTCGAGCAAGACCCTCTGAAACATCTCCATGTGGATCGGCTCATCATCTACCATTACACCATTGAAATCAAAAATGACTGCCCGTAGCATATTCTACACGCTTAGCGAATCTTTCCCCTTATTTCAACTACTTCAGGAATGAAGGAGACAACGTGATGTCTGATAGCCACCACGACCACGACCCTATTGAATACCGTTTTTGCCCTCGTTGCGGGGGTGGCTTGGAATCGCGCAAGCTGAAAGCCAATGAGCCGAAAAGGCTGGTCTGTCAGAAATGCTCCTTTGTCTTTTATCTGGATCCAAAGGTTGTTGTCGGGACTCTCTTTACCATAGAAGATCGGGTAGTTTTGTTGCGCCGGGGGATAGAGCCGGCGATGGGAAAATGGGTTTTCCCTGGCGGTTATGTGGATCGGGGAGAGAGGGTTGGGGATGCCGCAATCCGTGAGGCCAAGGAAGAATCTCTCCTCGATGTGGGACTTCGCGCCCTCCTGGGTGTCTATTCCTATCCCCGATCGCCCAACGTCATTGTGGTTTACGCCGCAGAGGTTGTTGGTGGTGAGCTCGGGCCGGGGGATGAATCGTTGGAGGCCAAGGCCTTTAGCGTCTCTGACATTCCTTGGGATGGGCTTGCCTTTACGAGCACAAGAGAAGCCTTGATTGATTATATCAAGCTTTATTGCAAGACGTAGATATGATAGATAGGGTAACTCGATTGACTCCCTCTTTTCGACAAAAGTCCGGAGGCCGCGATATCGGGGGGGTCTAGGGAAGGAGCTTTTTATGGGGATGCCGAGCGTAGGAGAGAAGGCTAGTGATTTTTCACTTCCGGTAACGAGAGATCAGAAGGTTGGGCTACGGGACTTTCTGGGCAAAAGTAACGTCGTGTTGGCTTTCTATCCCCTCGATTTTACCGGTGGCTGACAGAAGGAACTGAGCAGCTTCGAAGCTGATCGGAAGAGCTTCGAGGCCAGGGACGCTCAGGTTCTGAGCGTAAGTGTTGATTC
>JAPUHZ010000346.1 GCA_027297485.1 Deltaproteobacteria bacterium | reverse complement strand
CCTATCGGAAGACGAGCTTGAGCGGCTACTGGCAGCCTGTAAAGAGCAGAAAAGGCAACCATGGCTCCTTCCTCTTGTTACCGTGGCGGTTCATACGGGAATGAGGAGAGGAGAACTGCTAGGCTTGCGCTGGAGTAATGTGGATCTAAACCGTGAACTCATCACTCTGCAACAACATAAGACCCTCAAAAACAAATACATCCCTATTAACGAGGCAGCCAGGGAAGCCCTAATATGGCTCGATAAACACCGTTACGGCGATCATGTTTTCATGTACAAATGGGGGAAGCGCATCGGTAAGACTAACGTCCAAGATTCCATCGATAATGTCTGTAGAAAAGCAGGGATCGACGATTTCACCTTTCACGGTACAAGGCATACCTTTGGCTCTCATTTGGTCATGGCTGGTGTGGATCTGGTGACAGTGAGCAAGCTAATGGGCCATACGAATATAAAAATGACCATGCGCTATGCTCACCTTGCCCCCAAGCACGAAGCTGAAGCAGTGGCCAAATTGAACACGAGGTTGGCACAAAACCGGAACATTAGCGAACCTCAGAAACAGAAAGTCATTGGAATTTCTAGCAAATATGCTATAAGTGGTCCTCCTTACCAATAAGAACCGTAAGATCCGTGACGTAAAGATCTCCGAGGGCTCTCTCACCGCTTCCTTGGTTCATCCCCGGGAGGTTTATAATCCCGTGATCAGTGAATCCGCCGCAGCCGTCATCTTCGTTCACAATCACCCGAGCGGCGATCCAGCTCCGAGCCCGGAGGACCTAGAGATCACGCGCAGACTAAAAGAGGTGGGAGAGGTGATGGGGGTTAGAGTTTTAGACCACGTTGTGATCGGACACGACCGCTACTTTAGCTTCAGCGACCGAGGGATACTTTAGCTAGGAAAGCTGTTCAGGAAAATGGTGAAGTGAAGTTGGAATCAACGGGTGAGCCAAGCCATTATCGCAGGCAGGGAGCCTTTTTCTACGGCTGGTATATCGTTGGTGTAGGCTTTTTCTCCCACCTCGTCTCCGCCTTCCATTTTTCAAGCACCTTGAGTGTTTTCGTTAAACCCATCACAGAGGAATTTAGAGTTTCGCGGGGATTATTCTCTATGCTCCGTACGGGTGAGATCCTCATCAGCGGCGCCATGGCTCCCATAATAGGACCTCTGGTGGACCGCTATAGCGGTAGATGGCTTATGGCCATAGGCGCCTTGGTAGCAGGGGCAGGCTTCATCCTTCTTAGCCAGATCACAGCATTCTGGCAGTTCATGCTGGCCCGTTGGATTCTGGTGACCATCGGCGGCGCCCTCATGGGCTACATGGTGGTGAACGTCAGCATCTCGCGCTGGTTTATCCGGAAGCGAGGGCGCGCCATTGCCATCGCCACTTTAGGCCAAGGTATTGCCAAGGTGGGCATCCCCTTACTTACCGCCTCCCTGTTTTTGTGGTTGGGATGGCGCCATACCTGGACTGTCTTCGGAGTCCTCACCCTGGCACTAGTCGTGGGACCTGCGATTGCCTTTATGCGGCGTGCCCCTGAAGATATGGGACTCTATCCCGATGGAGATACCGATTCTTCTTCCGGTGTCTTTTCTCATACAGAGGGTGGAAGAGTGTCAGCAAAGCAGCGCCAGGAAAATTCGGCGGAACTTACTTGGAGCCGGGCCGAGACGCTGCGCACCCAGGCCTTTTGGCTGATCACTTTTACTTTCGGCATTTCCAATGTGGGCATAGCTGGGTTGAACCTTCATATCTTTGCTTATGTGACCGACATCGGGCACTCCGCCATCGTGGCGGCTACCGTTCTCACCGTTATCGCCTTTACCCAAATGGGTTCCACACTGCTCTGGGGTTTTCTGAGTGAGCGCATGGACATACGCAAGGCGACCATGCTCAAGTTCTTCATCCAGGCTTCAGGGTTATCCTTGGTCATCAGCAGCAGCCATCTCGCCCCCACGTATGTGGGCTTTCTTTTGTACGGCATAGGACTGGGAGGAAGCCAGGTGCTTCAGGAGGTCATCTGGGCCGGCTACTTCGGAAGGATATCCTTAGGGACGGTTCGGGGATTGGGTATACTCGTCACTCATGCCTTCGCAGCCGTGGGACCACCGTTTTTCGGCTTCCTTTTTGATGCTACAAAGAGCTACTTCATTTCTTTTGCTCTGTTCACCATCTCTCTTATTATTTCGGCCTTCTTAATCCTGCTCGTACGCCCCCCGCGAAAGTAGTGTGGTATTCGGAGAACCTTAACCACCTAACAGCTTGGATTAGACTCCCTGTGGACTTACGCAAAAACGCTCGCGTCCTGTCCCGCACTCCTCGCTGATGGAGGTCTCGATGATCCGACCGTCTCCTTCCCTCGCCACACACTTGAGTGTCACGATCACGGACAATGTGAAACAACAGGGTTCTTTAGATCCCACTCTAATCTCAGCGCTCCCGTTGGTATCCGATCCAAAAATGGTAGCGCACCCCAGTGGTTGAGTCCCGTGGAGCCGCCACCTATACGTGAGCTCGGTGGAGCATTCCGCACCTTCATACTGCCCAGAGCACTCGTACTGAATGTTTGGGACATAGCTATAGAACCACTGATTGTCTTGAGGATCGCTCCGGAAGCCCTGCTGTGCTATTTGTGGCTCGTCCCTTGTGAATTCTAATTTACATTGGCAGGCCTCGCGTAGGGCCTTACGCTCGCGTGAAGGTGTCTGGGGTTCTGCAGGGCCTCGGATACGAAACAGCCGACGCAGGACCTGCTCATCCAGAATCCGTGCAACAAATGCTGCGATTCGACTTCTCTGAGCTGCACTGGCCACCACTCGGCGCGCCCCACTGACAGAGAAGCGCTCCAAGAGAGGCCCAATCCAATATGGAGCTGTAATGAGCAGAAGCAAACCGAGGATAGCCAGGACAGCCGCAAGGATGGTCCCGTAACAGTCCGTCAGTCCACTACAATCATCGGCCAACACCACAGACGGAAAGAACAAGAGCTCATACAAAAGAACATCAACTTTCCAAGAGAAGGCTCGGTGATTTCTTTTCATGAACTTAGCCTCCACTCTACTTACGCCTCGAGAGCGGCAATAGCGCCGCCACGAATAGCATCGAGAGCAGCAATGCCCACACAAGAGGTTGGAAGCTGCCTCCCAATTGGAGGTTGGCTAAAAGCCGGAAGCAAAAGAAGTAAGAGACGCCGAGCGCTAACAACAGCCGCAGGACCATTGGAATCCTTGAGATGCCCTGGGACCAAGCCCCACCCCACACTGGCAGTACTGAGCGGACCGCCCCGATAGAGAGAATGCCTAGGAAGAGGATAAGGGCATTGAGCCAGGAGTCCAGTAGGCCTGCGAAAAGTAGCGTGCCGAACCCACTCCCCAAGGCTAGCCTAGCCACCCAGGGTAGGCGGTTTAAGAGACCGGGTCGCTCTATTGAGTCCAAGCGATCGGCTAGAACCTCGGATGCCTCTGGATCCTTGACGGCCGCTCCATACTCTGCGAGGACGCGCAGGACAGCTACGACAAAAGCAATCAGGGCAATTACCCACCCCAAATTCTGAATCGGAGAAACCGCTTGGACCGGAGGCATGAATCCCCGCCAGGTAAAGAGGGGACGGATGAGCAGGGGAACCGCTTGAAGGTATAGGAACAGGAGAAATGCGCTGGTAATGCCGCTGAAGACTGATTCCACCACTAGACGGAGGTCCGGCAGGCGCGGTGGTGGCATGGGAGTCTCCGCACGCAAGAGTCTAACGGAAAGTGGAATAACCACCGCGCTCATTGCCAGGGCGACGTAGGTAATGAGGAGCGCAACGCGCATCTGAAGCTCCATAACCCAATTGCCAGCTGCAAAGGCCGGATGGCTGTAAAGAAAGAAATCGGCCAGTGCATACCCCAGAGCGAACATAAACCCGAGTTGACCGCTAACGAATCCGAAAATTACTGCCAGCGATAGAATGAGCATGGATTGCGTAAAGACCTGATCGGCGCCGAGCCGTTGCCAACCGGCAAGGAAACCCACTAGCAGGGATATGGGCGGCGCGAGCGCAGCTACCCTCGGCCAAGCTGCAAGGTAGAGGCCGTCAGATAGCACTATAGAGAAGGTGCGCGAAACGCGTCCAGCCAACAAAGGCAGGCGGTTCCACCACAACTCGATAAGCCACTGCGCAGCAAGGTCCAATGTTGAATCCCTCATCACTTCTCACGTTTTGTCGATGATGGTAGGTTGCCTCTGCCGGTAGCAGAAGACTGAAAAGAGAGTCTCTTAGCGCCGAGCCGGCGTTGGCTGAACAATCCAAGCGTCGTGCCATACGCCAGATGCCCCAAAACGGAAACCGAAAGAAATTCCTTCATTACCGCATCAAGCTCTAGCCAACCAGGATAGAGAGTAACCATGACGACTTCAAGCCCCAAGGCCCAAACGATGCCGAATTTCCAATCTCGACCTCCGAGCAAAAAGCAATAAGAGACAGCAAACGCAATCCCATTTAGAAAGTGGTACACAGAGCCGACCGCCAAGGCTGCCGTTTTAGGTGCGCTTGTGCCAATGATGAGGTGCCCGAATAAAGCGAAGGTCTCAAAGGGAGAAAAAGCGAGTCCCCCTAACTGGACCAATAGCAACCTTGATAGATCGTATGCTGCCGTTCCCACGATCCCGGCTGCGATTCCGGTGATCATCTGTGCTTTAATCAGCGGTCGGGCATGAGCCTCCGTGCCCGACCACTTAAGCGCAACTGAAACCCCGGCAACCGCTGCCAGTAAAGCCAGAGTCAGAGCAAGCGAGGCGCCCGTGAAAATCGAGATGACAAGAGCGGCACCGCTGGCTAGACATACAGCGGCAAGTATCGGCTGTGAATCTTTCTCCTGCGCTTTTTCTATTGAAGGTTTGGACGTCATCGTCTCCTTCTATTGTAGGCCACCTCTTAGACCGCCATGGCCCTGAAAAAATTATTGGGGTGGGCTCTCTTTTTGTCGCTTCAGGGTTCCCGCTCAGGAGGCAGATCAAGAGGCTCCGGTCAAGAGAGCGGGATTTTTAATTACCCCGCTGGTCGGACTCGGCAGAGATAGGAGCGGTGAGGCAGGGAGCCGCTGATGGGATCGGCTAGGTCCGAGCCGATGAGGCTGCTGGGGTTAGCGCCCTCCGGCGTGTACGGGTTGTAGCCAGGCAAGTCAAGCTCGCTGCATGGCTGCCACCAGCCGTGTTGACAACAGACGACCCCCGGGAGAATGCCCTCTGTCACTCTTGCACGCACCCTTATGGAGCCCCTCGGGCTTTCCACAATGATCCACTCTTTGTTTTTGATACCATAGTTCGATGCCGTCTCGGGATGGATCTCGGCCGTCGGCTCAGGGGATGCCTTGCGCAGGCGTGGCAGCGCCCGCTGCTGGCTATGAATGAAGGTCGTAAATTTTGCGTTGGTCAGAACCAGAGGATATTCGGCCGCGAGATCCGGCCGGCTCACTGGACTTATGGCCGGTTCTTCATAATCAGGGAGTGGCGGGAAACCGTGGGCGGCAAAAGTGTGCGAGTAAAACTCGACTTTGCGCGACGATGTGGCGAAGCCCCGCGGCTCGCCCTTCTGATTTATCTCTGCGTGTTTTCGATAGCGTGGGGTAACGGGCACAGTGATTCCGCCCGGCGAGGTTTTTAGTTGCTCCAGCGTGACCCCGCTGGGGGATAGCTCATACGCATATCCGGCCTCAACGTTTCCCTTCCAGAAGCGATCGCCAAGGCCAAGTCGTTTGGCTAACTCGAAGATGATCCAGGTATCAGAGCGTCGCTCCGCAAGCGGAGAGATCACGACTGGCCGGTATTGCAGGTGCGTTTTTCCTTTAGGGCGATACCTGAAGCCTACGACCAGATTGGCCATTTCAAGAAAGCTCGTAGCCGGCAGCACATAGTCGCACAGCTCTGCGGTCGGTGTCATAAAGAGTTCAGTTGCAACAGCGAACTCTAAGGTGCAAAACGCCTCCCGGGCCCTGCGGGAATCTCCGGTAGACATAACCGTATTGGAGCCAAAGTTCAGCAGCCCCCTGACAGGGTAAGGACGGCCCTCTAGGATGGCGGTGAAGATATCGTAGGCGGCGCAGGTCCCAGGTTTAGCTGGTGGCCCAAGCGGTTTTTCCGCTCGTCCGATCCTCTCTGCCACCATCTCCTTGGACAAAAATTCCTTCCCGTCAACGGCATTCACCGAAACATCCGGAAAAACGGCGTTACCCCCCGGCTGATCGATGTCTCCGAGCAGGGCGTAGAGCGAGGCGATGGCACGACTTGTCTGTGTCGAATTAGTATGCTGTCCGACGCCGTTCCACATGTACATGCTCACAGGCCGACTATGGGCTAAAAACTGGGCTGCCTTCCAGACCCTTTCCGCAGAGACCCAGGTGATCCCCTCAGAACGCTCAGGGGCGTAGCGCGAAGAAAGCTCTGCCAGGGATTCAAAAGCCGGTTCACAGAGAATCGCCCTTCCCTGTTTTCCTCGAAGCTCTTTTTTGCCGAAAAGCGCTGGTCTGACACCGTCCCTTTCAAAGCATCCAGAGACAGGATCGTAGATGACCCGTTGATTGCTCACCTCATCCCATACCAGGTAGCGATTCAAGCTCCCGCCTTCTCTGAGATCGGCCTCTGTTACAGCTCTTCCGGTATCGCACCGAAGGAGAAACGGTCCGTTCGTCCACTGTCGGACAAAGCCTACGTCGTACCAGCCCTCCTCTATGAAGCAATGGATAAGCGCTAAGGCCAATGCGCCATCCGTGCCAGGACGCACCTGAAGGAGGATATCTGCCTGACCCCCAATGCCCACACGCCTTGGATCTACGGCTACAATCTTCATGCCCTGCGATCTTGCGGCCACGATGTCGTGGGCCAGGATCAACGACGTGGAACTAGGATTATGGCCCCAGAGAAGAAAGCAACGGCTGTGCTTTAGATCGGGAGTAGGCAGATTGAAGCCAAAGGTGTAGCTGAATCCGGTATCTCTGTGCCAGTTACAGACATGAGTGGTAGAGATCGAGTTCGGGCTCCCGAATGCGTTGAGAAACCGGTCCAGCCAACGCCTGGCATCCTCTACCGATGTCCCGCTGGGCGTCCCCTTGGCCAGGGCGACTGCACGGGAACCATAGCGCTCACGGATGGTGAGCAGGCGCAACGCGATTGCATCGAGAGCCTCATCCCAACTGACTCTCTCCCATCCAGGATCGGGGTCACCCTTAGGTCGCGTCCGTCGCAGCGGATAGTTGAGCCGGTCGGGGTGATAGACCAGCTCAGGGGCCGCCTTGCCCTTGATACATATCACGCCACCGTTGGGATGGTCATGATCAGGATCAAGTCGGGTCACCCGACCGTTCTCAACTGTCGCTATAGTGGCGCAATGTGCAGTACAGAGAGCGCAATAGCCGCGGACTGAGTGCGTATCAGGTGAGGATTGAATCGGATCAAACATTCTTGTGTCCTAACCTTACTTAATGAACTCTACTTAGAGGCAGTTGGGTTTACCGACAAAGCCGGACCCCGAAGCCAGCCTCTCTACGCCCCAGCGCTACAAGGGAATCGGCCTTCAAACACCTTTCACTAGCCATACGAGACACCTCTGGTGCTAGTATTCTTATGGCCCGTTTAACATTATTCTTTTGCCCTAGTCAATTCGCCGTGATTTTGCTTTATACCTATCCTAATACAAACGTATTTAAATTTGTTACATTGAGACTATTGCGAGGGGAAGGAGACTGAAGGACGAGGGAACCGAACGTGAGGCTTGGTGCAGGCCCGAACGGTAGGAATAATCACATGAAGGGGTAGGGGTGGCGGCCCTCAAGGCGCTGGCCCATTTCCCTCGGCCTGAAGGCTCCTTCCACCGAGGAAATGTAAACTTACTTACTGTGTTTGTATTAGATGAGCGAGTTTGTGCTTAGCCACCCTTTGGAAGGCACTTGATGGCAAACTTACCGTTTTTTTTTGCTGAGAATGACAAAAGATGTTGCTCATTGGTTGCGAGACTTTCTGTATTTGCTGAACGTCTATATTCCGCCTTAGATCGGCACATTTATTGCTCTCCCAATATGCTTAGGCGAAAGAATGAAGAACTTGAGGGAGACCCTATGATGCGCAATCAAGTTATATCGACCACGGGGTTTGGACCCCGCGGTCGACCAAAGGGGAGAGCTGCCGCTTCTCCCCTTTGGAAACCCCATCGGCTTTGTGCCCGCGGCAAGCCGCGGGGTATAATAATAATTACGATTATCCTGAGCTTTACTAAGAAAGATAAAATTGCCCGCCTCTGCTTTCATGAGGTTAAGAAGTTACGAGAGACTGTTAAAAAAGCATCTGAGAGCTTCAATCAAGCAGCAGGTACGATCTCAAGGCTTGCAAAGGCTCTCAAAGCACCGACGCCTGCACACGATGCCCTTTCCCTCTAAGGCAGGCTTCAGGGCTGCCGCTTCCGCTTACCCACCCCCTTAAAAGCGTCCCGCTGAATAGACCCTATTCTCATTATTTCAGTCATCCCTCTAACCAACCTTCCCGGCCTTGAGCCCTTGAGAGGAAGTTGGTAATTTAACTGTGCTTTGCTCTTATGGATGCTCGATTGCGAGAGGGTATACGTCTGTTTAATAAAGGACGTTTTTTTGAGTCTCATGAGTCGCTGGAGGAATTGTATCTCCGGGCCGATGAGGAGCAGAAGCCTTTTCTTGAGGGGCTGATCCAGCTAGCCGCGGCGTGCAGACTGTTCCGCGAGTTTGGTGAGGTCAAGGGGCCGGTACGCATGATTCACCAGGCGCTCATTCGGCTGGAGAACTACCAGCCGGCTTATCTGAGAATCAAAGTGAAGGACTTGATCCAAACCATGGAAGTGTGGGCCAAACAGATCGAGGCCGATACCGAAGCAGTACAGGGACGAATCCCCAAGATCCGCTTGCGTCGTTTCATTTTCTTCTAATGATTCTCTCCAGCCTACAAGAAAAGCTTGGACCATTTCTCCAGACAAAGGGGGAAAGAGAAAAGAGGGTCCACGGTCTTAAGGGTGGGGCCAGGGCCTATTTTCTCTCACTTGTCGCCGAGAGGAACCGTCAACCCCTTCTCATCATTACGCCGACAGCGCGTGAGGCCGAGAACTTTTTTTTGGACCTCGCTTTCTTTTTGGGCGAAGAGAGGGACCTCTCTCCCCTCCAGAAACGACTCCATCTCTTCCCCTCTTGGGAGATTCTTCCTTTTGAGAAGCTTTCTCCTCATCCGGACAATATAGCCGGCCGGCTAGAAGGTCTCTATTATCTTCTGGAAGGGCGGGCCCCGATCCTGATCTCCACGCCAGCCGCGTTAATGCAGAAGGTCATCCCCAAGGAGGTCTTAAAGCAATCCTATCTCTATCTTGTGACGGGTCAGGATCTCTCCCGTGAGGCCTTTCTGGAACACCTAGTGAGCTGGGGGTTTCAGAGCGTTCCCATGGTGGAGGAGCGGGGTGATTTCAGCGTCCGGGGGGGGATAGTTGATATCTTCCCTCCTGCCTATTTACGGCCGATGCGCCTTGAATTTTACGGTGACAGACTAGAGTCGATTCGGGAATTTCATCCTTCCACTCAACGTTCCCAGACCCTTTATCAAGAACTCCTGCTTTTGCCCATGAAAGAGTTCTCTCTTGGGCGTAATAAAATTAAGGAGATCACTAAAGATATCGAGAGAAGGGCTGAAGAATTGGAGGTGGTCCGCAAGGAAAAAAACACTATTCTAGAGGCCCTCAGGGATGGAATTCCCTTCGCAGGGATGGAATTTCTCCTTCCCTATTTTTACCCCGCGCTTTCTTCTCTGCTTTCTTATCTGCCGCCTGAGACCCTGATCTGGCTGGATCAAGCCGCTCGGGTGGAGGCGGAGGTGGAGCGGTTTGAGCGCCTGACCTGGGAGAGAGGGGCTAGGGTGAAAGAGGAGGGTCGTTTCGCGCCGCCGGTTGAAGGACTCTATCTGAGCGAGAAAAAATGGAGGGAAGGGCTTTCCTCTTTTCCCCAAGTCCACAGCGAGTCCCTCGATGTCATTCCGCCTGGAGAAAAATCGCCCGACTCCTTCCTCACTGTGAAATCGTACCTCAACACGGATCTCCACCACGAGATCTCTTCGCACCAGGGTAAAGAGGTCTCTCTTGCCCCTCTTGTAGAGCGCCTTAATGCATGGGAAGGGGAGCGGATCATTCTTGTGGCCTCCACCCCAGCAGACGCAACCCGGCTAAGGGATTTATTGGCCTATTATGAGGTCCATCTCCCTTTCGTGGATACTCTCTTCCCGCTTCTCTTTTCGCGTGAAGAGCTGTCCCGCGGCATCTTAGTAGGAGGCCTAACCCAGGGCTTTCGCTTACCCGAAGATCGTTTGATCCTGATCACCGCGGATGAAATCTTTGGTACCAAGAGGAGTCAGCGAGTCGGCACGAAGAAGAGCTACCCCAGCCATTTCATCACCAGCTTAAGTGAGCTCAAGCAGGACGACTCTGTGGTTCATCTGGACCATGGGGTAGGCATCTACCGTGGCCTTAAATTTCTCAAGGTGGCAGGAGTTGAAGGAGAGTTTCTCCATCTGGAGTACGAGGGAGGAGATCGTCTCTATTTACCCATAGATCGGATCAACCTTGTCCAGAAATATATAGGGGGAGATGGGGCTCAACCGACATTAGACCGCCTCGGTGGGGGTTCATGGGAAAGGCTGAAGGCCAAGACCCAAGAATCGATCATGGCCATGGCCCAGGAACTATTAGAGGTCTATGCTGCGCGTGAGGTTCATGAGGGACATGCCTTTTCCCACCCGGATCAATTCTATCAGGAGTTTGAGGCCTCTTTTGAATTTGAAGAGACACCGGATCAGCAAAAGGCTATTGAGGATGTCCTCAAGGACATGCAGAAGAAAAAACCGATGGACCGCCTGATCTGTGGCGATGTGGGCTATGGAAAAACTGAGGTGGCACTTCGGGCTGCTTTCCTTGCCGTTATGGATGGCAAGCAAGTGGCGGTCCTGACCCCGACAACGATCCTGGCCCAACAGCATCTACAGACCTTCCGCCACCGTTTTCGTAGCTATCCAGTTAGAATTGAGATGCTGAGTCGCTTTCTCACCTCCAAGGAGATTCGGCAAGTGCTTCAGGACTTGGGTAAGGGGACCGTCGACATCATTCTCGGGACACACCGTTTGTTACAAGATGATATTCAGTTTAAAAACCTGGGATTGGTCGTGATCGATGAGGAACATCGCTTTGGTGTGGTCCATAAAGAGAGACTCAAAAAGCTGCGCCATCAGGTAGATGCTATCAGCTTGACAGCTACCCCGATCCCCCGCACCCTTCATATGTCACTAGTCGCAATCCGTGACATGAGCATTATCGAAACTCCGCCTTTGGATCGCTTGGCAATCCACACTTACGTGACAAGGTATGAAGAGAGGGTTATCCGGGATGCAGTGATGCGCGAGATCCAGCGCGGAGGTCAGATCTTTTTTCTCCACAATCGAGTTGAGACTATCTCCCGGATGGCCCAGAAGCTCTCGGATTTCGTTCCTGAGGCAAAGATCGCAGTCGCCCATGGTCAGATGCGGCCGCGGGAGCTGGAGAAGGTCATGCTCGATTTTTCGGAAAACCGGACTCAAGTGCTGGTCTGCTCTACCATCATCGAGTCAGGACTCGATTTTCCCAATGCCAATACCATCATCATCAACCGGGCCGACAAATTGGGATTGGCCCAGCTCTATCAGCTTCGGGGCCGCGTAGGCCGCTCCCATCACCGTGCCTATGCCTACCTGCTGATCCCCGGCGAGAAGATCATGACGCGTGATGCAGAGAGAAGACTGAGGGCTCTTCAGGAACTCGACGAGCTAGGAGGTGGCTTCAAGCTCGCCCTGCACGATTTGGAGATCCGTGGAGCAGGGAACCTCTTGGGGCGACAGCAATCAGGACATATCACTGCGGTCGGTTTTGAACTCTATACTCAGATGATGGAAAAGGCCGTGCATAAGATCAGGGGGGAGGCTATAAAACCCGATGTCGAGCCGGAGATACGGTTGGGGATTCCAGCCTATTTCCCTCAAGATTACATTCCTGACACAAATCAGAGACTCCTCTTCTACAAGCGGCTGGCGAGCCTCGGTGATCTCCAGGAACTGGAGGGGCTCAAAGAGGAGATAAAAGATCGCTACGGTCCTTTTTCTTTGGAAGTGGAGAATCTCTTCCTGGTCATGGTCCTACGTCGCATCCTCAAAGATTATCTCGTAGAGCAGATCAGCTACAAGGATGGGAGACTCTCTCTCCTCTTTCATCCTCAAACTCCGGTTAAGGCGGAACGGTTGCTTGAGCTGATAGGGAAGGATAAAGGCCGGTATCGTCTCTCTCCCGATGGGCGACTCTCTTTCGCCCCCCAGAACCAGGCTTGGGAGGCGATGATCCCGGAGGTCATTCATTTCTTGCAAGCCATCCATTAATATGTTGTCCTATCTGTCAGTTCCACGGAGTAGACAATGCTGGCCGCACCGGCGGCAAGATGAGGACCCGGAGGTAACGAGATGACGGTTGGAAAACACATGATCGGAAAACCGGTAACGGTGACCCCTCAAGATAGCCTGGCCACGGCCCAAGCGCAGATGCAAGCAGGTGGATTTCGCCAGCTACCTGTGGTTACGGACGGGAAGCTCGTCGGGATTGTTACCGATCGGGATGTACGCCGGTACGTGAGAAAGATGAGGATAACCGAGGTTAAAACGGCGATGACCAAAGATCCGGAGACGGTTACCCCTGTGACCACCATCGAGGAAGCTGCGCAATTGTTGCTGGAACACAAGATCGGGGGTCTGCCCGTGCTCGAGGCGGACAGCTTGGTCGGCATCATCACAACCACCGACATCCTCCGGGCCTTTCTCGATGTGATGGGCAAAGTCCGTGAGCGCTCTGGACTCCAGCCGTGACAGGTGTCTAGAGTTCGGCCGTTAGTGACACCAAAATTACCTCTTGGAGCAGATCAGATACCGCGATGGGAGACTCTCTGTCAGCCCCCATTAAAGTCCGTTCGTCTCTTCTGTGCTTATTATTTCATCTCCGCCAATGACTAAGCTGGGCAAGCATCACATGACTTTACAAACACCGGAATTGTAGATATCTGTGAAACGACTCCCTGCCATTAACCCGACAATTCAATCAGAAAGAATTGTCCATGGTATATGCTTCTGCCTACGCCCAAACCCTGCGCGCTGTCGGACAGTCTCTGGAGGCACGACACCTTGAAGATTTCGACCTAGAGTGCCACGAGGATGCGTTTCTCGTGCGGAGCAACGAAAGGCCCCCGTCACAGAGGTCAAATGTCCTGCAAGAGATCTTAAGAGCGCCGCAGGAACTGAGTATCCTTCAGGTGATCCTACGCAAGTTGCACCGCCCACGCGCTAGGCCTCTTGAACTGCGATATACCCGCGAGGATGTAGAGCGGCTGGATCTGGAAGGCCAGTTAAAACGGCGTGATCCGCATGGCATCCCAGACTTCTATAGCCTGTCGCAGATCTTGCGCACAGTTGGCGCCTACATCGACCTCAAGAACAGTCGGCTGCTCGGGGTCTACAAGCGAGGTGTGAGATTGACCATCGAGTGCGAACAGGCGCAAGGTCAACGGAATACGGAGGAACACACAATCCCTTCTTTTTACGATTTTTTTCTGCACATGTATCAGCACAGAAGTGACCGTTGGCCTGGATGACAGGACCACCACTCATCAGGGCAAAATCGTCCCTAACTCCGGCCACTCTCCCTATCTTTACCCCTCTCACTCCGAAAATGTCCCGGTTTTGTGCCGACTCCAGCTCCCATTTGGCTTTTCACCAGTAATATGATAATTAGCATTTCTGCGCTAAAGTAAAATTTTGTTTTAGGTTGGCACATATGCTAAAGCGACCCATTTATTACGGTCTGATTCTAATTGGTTCCTTCTTTTCCCTTCATCCTACCCCCCTAATGGCGAAGGTTGTCGAGCAGGTGGTTGTGGTTATTGACAGGGAGCCTTATACCCTCTCCAACTGTAGAGAGTATGCTAAGACCAAGATGGGTCGTGAATTCCCTACCGGAGACTTAAACCAAATTGGAAAAGAGGATCAGGAGGTGTTGGAACAGTTCATCACCGAAAAACTCCTGGCGGCAGAGGTGAAGCTGGTAGGGATAAGGGTTGGCAAGGAAGAGGTAGATCTTTATATCGCGAAAATTAAGGAAAAAAATAGGATCAGCGATGAGGAGTTGAGTGCAGCCCTGAGCCAGGAAGGCGTGACCATGGATAAGTACCGTGCGTCAATAAGGGCGGAGATCGAAAAGAATGAGATAATTAACCTTCAGGTGAGAAAGAGGGTCAATATTACTCCTGAAGATGTGGAGCGATATTATCGGCTGAATTCGAAGAGATACACGACTGAAGAGAGAGTCCGGCTGCGCCACATCCTTTTTCCTCTCCCAGAGGGGGCCCTACCCAAGCGTGAAATTGAGATCACTCTCATGGCAAAGGAGATCCGTGACCGTGCCATGGCTGGAGAAGACTTTGCCAAATTGGCCCAGAACTATTCCGAGGGCGCGGGCGCCTCAGAGGGAGGGGATATTGGTTGGATTAGCCGGGGTAGCTTGCTTAAAGAAATTGAAGAGATCGCTTTTGATAAATTGGCTGAGGGGGAGGTCAGCCAGCCCTTACGCACAAGCCTGGGGATTCATTTAATCAAATTGGAGGAGCGGCAAGCCGGACGACTTTTGCCCCTGTCCGAGGTTCAAGGGAAAATCAAAGAGGAGCTCTACGCCCAGGCCCTAGAGGAGCGGTTTCAGAAGTGGCTCAAAACAGATCTGAGGAAGAGGCATCAAGTGGATGTCAAGCTCCCCGGAGTTGTCTTCCGTCCTGAAGAGACAAAAGAGAGAACAGTTGACTCTCTACTGGCCTCTGCGTCCAGGAGGAGCAGAAAAGAGGAGCCTGGATTTTTAAGTTACCTGAATCCCCTCTCTTATATCTTTAGCGAGACTCCCGTCGAGGGAGAGGATGCCGAGGGGGAATTGAGCGGAGAGAAGATTGTCAGCATCTTTGGGATTCCCCTCTTCATCAGTGAATCTGATGACGATCTACCAGAAGACCCTTTTGCTCTGGGTGATGGGTCTGAAAAGCCGAGTCAGGAGCCTGAGGATTCGGAAAGCTTTTTTTCCTCGATGTGGGAATCTTTGAATCCCTTCTGATCTAATCCTTCATCCCATGTCTCCCATCGCCTACCGGGGGATTATTGCTCGATAGGTTTTTTTACAGGAGGAAGAGATGGCCAAACCAATTGTGGCTATCACCATGGGTGACCCTGCTGGAGTGGGGCCAGAGGTAATTCTCAAGGCGTTGGCTCATTCGGAGGTTAGAAAGGTATGCCATCCTCTTGTCCTAGGGGACTGGGAGGTTCTTCAACGGACTTGGCGAGGGAAAAGACACTACCCTAAGCTCGTCCCATGGGAGAAGGGGCAACCCATAGCAAAGAGTGGAAAGGCTGTCCCTGTCTACTCCCTTTCTTCCCTGTCCCTCAAGCAGTCCCTACCCGGTTATCCTTCAAAGGCTTGTGGTGAAGCCGCTTATTGTTATATTAGGAAAGCCACTGAACTAGCCCAGTCGCAGGTAGCCGACGCCATAGCTACAGCCCCCATCTGCAAGAGGATTCTCAGGCTTGCCGGGCACCATTATCCGGGCCACACCGAACTGCTTGCTGAGCTGACGCGGACGCGGGAATGTCGGATGATGCTTTTAGGGAAGGGGTTGAAGGTTGTCCTGGTTACCGTTCATCTCCCTTTGGCCCAGGTTGCCAGGGAGTTGACGCGCAGGCGGGTTCGGGTGACCCTTGAGTTGACCCATGAAGCTCTGCGGAGATATTTTGGCATCTCTCATCCCCGCCTTGCAGTCGCAGCCTTAAATCCCCATGCCGGGGAGGAGGGGATCTTTGGCCGTGAGGAGAAGAGGATTATCCTCCCTGCCGTCACGGAGGTTAAGGGACAGGGGATTCAAGCCAAAGGTCCCTTTCCAGCAGACACTCTCTTTCATCAGGCCGTGCGAGGAGATTACGACGCTGTCGTCTGTATGTATCACGACCAGGGGTTGATCCCGCTCAAGCTGCTCCATTTTTTCGGTGGCGTGGGCCTTACTCTCGGACTCCCCCTCATTCGCACCTCCGTGGACCATGGCACGGCATACGACATTGCAGGTAAGGACAGGGCGGATGACTCCAGCATGAAGGAGGCGATTCTCTTAGCAGCGAGGTTGGCCCGGCAGAAAAAGAGATGGAGAGAACAATGAACCCAGCTATCTTTCGCGAGTATGACATACGGGGCTTGGCAGAAAAGGACTTTGACGAGGGCTTTGCTCGGCTCCTCGGCAAGGTTCATGGGACAATCATCAGCGATAAAGGTGGTAGACGTGTCGCTGTGGGACGGGATTGCCGCTTCACGTCTGATCGCTATGCGGAAGCGGTGATTGAGGGTCTTCTCTCTGCCGGCCTGCATGTCTACAACATCGGTGTTTGCCCTACCCCGCTACTCTATTTTTCCCTTTTTCATCTCGATCTGGATGGAGGGGTACAAATTACGGCCAGTCACAATCCCTCTGAGTATAACGGGTTCAAAGTCTGTGTTGGGAAGGGGACTCTCTACGGGTCCCAGATCCAGGGGCTCAGGAAAAAGATGGAGAAAGAGGATTTTAGGGAGAGGCCTGGGGGCCAAGTCGAGGATTATTTGATTGTTCCCCCTTATCATGACCACGTGCTGCGCGATGTCCCGGCGTTGGCCCGGCCTCTTAAAGTCGTTATCGACGCGGGCAGCGGAGTGGCAGGCCCTGTGGCCCCGCCGATCCTCCGACAGTTGGGATGTACGGTCTGGGAAATCGCCTGCACTCCGGATGGAGCTTTCCCTATCCATCATCCGGATCCTACAGTTCCCGAGAATCTTGAAGGGCTCATCCAAAAAGTAAAAGAGGAAAGTGCAGATCTGGGAATAGCCTATGACGGTGATGGAGACCGAATCGGTGTAGTGAACGAGGAAGGCAACATCCTGTGGGGTGACGAACTTATGATCCTTTTCTCACGAGACCTCCTCAAACGCCATCCTGGCGCTGTGATCATCTCGGAAGTCAAGTGTTCCCAGAGGCTTTTTGACCAGATCTCGCTGCATGGAGGAGTACCCATCATGTGGAAGGTGGGTCATTCGCTCCTCAAGGCCAAGATGAAGGAGACCCATGCGCTTTTGGCCGGAGAGATGAGTGGCCATATGTTCTTTGCCGACCGCTATTTCGGCTACGATGATGCCATCTATGCATCGCTCCGTCTTCTGGAGCTTTTAGCCCAAGCAGACCAGCCCCTCTCCACGCTTCTTGCCGATCTCCCCGAGAGTGTCTCGACCCCAGAGATTCGGGTGGACTGCCCTGACGAGGAAAAATTTGCTCTAGCCGAACGGGCCAAAGAGTTCTTTCGCAAGCACTACAAGATTATCGATGTGGATGGGGTGCGCATCCAATTCGCCGAAGGTTGGGGACTTGTCCGCGCCTCCAACACACAGCCCGCCCTAGTCCTTCGCTTCGAGGCCAAGAACGCTCAGAGGCTCAAGGAGTATCGGGCTATTGTCGAAGGCAAACTGAAGGAGCTACAGAGCGGTTAGAGGAAGGGATGCCTGGCAAGATCATCATTAAAGGGGCGCGGGTGCACAACTTAAAGAACATCGACCTCGAGATCCCGCGCGATAAGCTCCTTGTGATCACAGGCGTTTCTGGATCGGGAAAGTCCTCGCTTGCCTTCGATACGCTCTATGCTGAAGGGCAGCGGCGCTATGTGGAGTCCCTCTCGGCCTATGCCCGGCAATTTCTCGAGCAAATGGAGAGACCGGATGTGGACTCTATTGACGGACTCTCGCCGGCTATTTCGATCGCGCAGAAGAGTGCCGGCCAGAACCCTCGCTCCACGGTAGGCACCGTCACGGAGATCTACGATTACCTGAGACTTCTCTTTGCCCGGGTCGGTAAACCCAACTGCTATCAGTGCGGCAGGGAGATCTCTGCCCAGACCATTCAGCAGATCGTGGACCAGATACTTTTCCTTCCGCAGCAGACGCGGATTCATATCCTAGCCCCGATTGTGGCAGGACGAAAGGGTGAGCACCAACAGGAACTCAAGGCCCTCGCCCAGGCCGGTTTTTCCCGGGTTAAGATTGATGGAAAGCCCTATGAGCTGGGAGAGGAGATTATTCTTAAAAAAAACCTGCCCCATGATATCGATTTGGTGGTGGATCGCCTCGTGTTGAGGGAAGGAATTGAAAGGCGTCTGGCCGATTCCCTCGAGGGTGCCTCCCGCTACGGCAATGAAGTGATCAAGGTAGAGGTTTTCCGCAGCGAGGAGTTGCGAGAAGGCGAGGAAATTATCTTCAGCCAAAAATTTGCCTGTGTTCAATGCGGTATCTCCTACCCCGAGATCACCCCACGCATCTTCTCATTCAACAGCCCCCATGGAGCCTGTCCTGCGTGTGGAGGGTTGGGCAGTGAACCCAACGCCGACTGGGTATCCGAGGATCCCCACTGCTTTATGAACGATCCTCCTTGTATGGAGTGCAAGGGGACACGACTGAGGAAGGAAAGCCTCCACGTGAAGATCGGGGGAAAGAGCATTGGCGAGATGACCTCCATTTCCATTAAAGAGACCCTCAAAATTCTTACCACGCTGGAATTTAGCCAATACGAGAAAGTTGTTGCCCAAAGGATTCTTAAAGAAATCGTCGCTCGTTTGCGCTTCATGGTCCAGGTAGGCTTGGATTATTTAAGCCTAAATCGAGCCTCAGCCACCCTTTCAGGTGGAGAGACCCAAAGGATCCGGCTAGCTACTCAGATCGGCTCGAGCCTGGTCGGTGTCCTTTATATTCTAGATGAACCGAGTATCGGTCTTCATCAGAGAGATAACGCTTGTCTCTTAGCCATCCTCAAGGAACTTAGAGACATAGGCAACACGGTGCTGGTTGTAGAGCATGACCGAGAGACAATTCTGGAGGCGGATCACGTCATCGATATGGGACCAGGGGCGGGAGAGAACGGAGGAGAAGTGGTGGCGCAAGGGACGCCTCAAGAAATTATGGGAAATGAGCGCTCACTGACAGGTCACTACCTATCTGGACGCATGGAGATTCCTGTTCCTGCTCACCGCCGCAAAGGCGACGGAAGGCTCCTGGTTTTAAAAGGGGCGAGACAGAACAACCTGAAAGGCATCACTGTCGAATTCCCTATAGGCGCTATGACTTGCGTCACCGGCGTTTCCGGCTCCGGTAAAAGCAGTCTTGTGGTCGATACCCTCTGCCGGGCAATGGTCCAGCGTCTGTATCGATCCGGGGATAGAATCGGGTTATTCGACGAGATAATAGGTTGGGACCAATTCGATAAGGTGATCAGTATCGATCAGAGCCCAATTGGCCGCACCCCTCGCTCAAACCCTGCAACCTATACGGGCCTATTCAGCCAAGTCCGCGATCTCTTTGCTCAGCTTCCCGAGGCGAGGGTGCGAGGGTACAAGCCGGGGAGGTTCTCGTTTAACGTTAAGGGAGGACGTTGTGAGGCTTGTGTAGGCGATGGGATCATCAAGATCGAAATGCATTTCCTCCCAGATGTCTTTGTGACATGTGAAGTTTGCGCTGGACGTCGCTATAACCGGGAGACCCTGGAAGTCTTGTATAAGGGGAGAAGCATCGCTGATGTTTTGGATCTGACGGTGGATCAGGCGCTTGAGTTTATGGGAAATATCCCTTCCATCCGAGAGAAGCTGAATACCCTCCGGGAGGTGGGTCTCGGATATCTCCATCTCGGTCAGGCCGCAACGACTCTTTCTGGGGGTGAGGCCCAACGCATTAAGCTGGCCCGTGAGTTAAGCAAAAGATCCACAGGTAAGTCCCTTTACATCCTTGATGAGCCGACCACTGGACTCCACTTTGAGGATATTAAGAAACTTCTGGAGGTGCTCGACCGTCTAACAGAGGCAGGAAATACCATTGTGATCATCGAGCATAACCTGGACGTAATCAAATCCGCTGATTATATTATTGACTTGGGACCCGAGGGTGGCGACCGGGGTGGAGAAATGATTGCCAGGGGCACCCCTGAGGAGGTTTCTTTAATAGGACAGTCTTATACTGGCCAGTTTCTTAAAATGGTATTGAAAAGCAAAGCTGCTTAAAGAAACTGTGTTTTATAACCTTCTTCTAAGCTCACCTCCCCTGCCTAAAATAAACAAGATAAATAGGCTTAATATCACTGCCTAAAGGTCTTGACAGGGCAGGTTGATTTGGATAAATGTATATCAGACGTATTTAGTCTGAATTAAGTACGAATTGAGCTACGGATGGGTATTTATCGCCTTTTACTACAAGAAAGAAAACCGGGAATCTTTGTTTTGGAGGGAGAATAAGGAATGAGGACTCCCGTATACATGGACAATCACGCCACCACATCCATTGACCCCAGGGTGTTAGAGGTTATGCTTCCCTACTTTACTGAAAGATTTGGCAATGCGGCCAGCCGCAATCACTCTTTCGGATGGGAGGCTGAGGCAGCGGTAGACGAAGCCAGAGAGCAAATTGTGCGGCTCATCCATGGATCGTCTCCCAAGGAGATCATCTTTACAAGCGGTGCCACTGAGTCGGATAACCTGGCCATTAAGGGGGTGGCTGAATTTTACCGGGAAAAGGGCGATCATATTATCACCTGTGTCACTGAGCACAGGGCGGTCTTGGATAGCTGTAAGGCCCTGGAGCGGGGGGGGTATAAGATAACCTATCTCCCGGTGAACCAGTACGGGTTGGTAGATCCAGAACAACTGCGCAAGGCGATCACAGACAAAACGATCCTTATCTCCATCATGGCAGCCAATAACGAGATCGGGACCATACACCCGATCAGGGATATCGGCCGCGTCGCCAAGGAGACGGGGATCATCTTTCATTGTGATGCCACTCAGGGAGTGGGGAAGGTTCCCATGGATGTAGAGGACATGGGCATCGATCTTCTCTCTCTATCGGCTCACAAGATCTACGGTCCCAAGGGGATTGGCGCCCTTTATGTTCGCTCGAAGAGGCCTAGGGTTCGTCTTAGCCCCTTGATAGACGGGGGTGGCCATGAAAGAGGGATGAGATCCGGCACTCTCAATGTTCCGGGTATTGTGGGACTCGGCAAGGCCTGCCAGATTGCCCAGCAGGAGTTACCCGAAGAGGCCGCGCGCCTTGCACAGCTAAGGGAGAGACTCAAGGAGGGAATTTTCAGCAAGCTCGACGAGGTCTACGTCCATGGACATCCTACCCAGCGTCTCCCCGGGAACATGAATATCAGTTTTGCCTATATAGAGGGAGAGTCTTTGCTCATGGGCTTAAAGGAGATTGCGGTCTCCTCAGGCTCGGCCTGTACCTCGACAACCCTGGAGCCCTCCTATGTGCTTCGCGCTTTAGGGGTAAGGGAGGATTTGGCCCATGCCTCTATCCGTTTCGGTTTGGGACGCTTCAACACTGAGGAGGAGGTAGATTACACCATTCATCGAGTCGTACAAGAAGTATCACGATTGCGCGAGATATCACCGCTCTATGAATTGGCTAAAGTAGACTTTCGGAAGAAACAGCAAGCTGAAGTAAAAGTTCAGGGGGAAATTCCCTAGCCTTGTATTCATATGGGAGGTATTGACGTATGGCAGCAGGAGTCAACATTACCAATCGCGCTGCAGAGAAAATCAAGGAGATCCTCACGGCTGAAAAAAGAGAAGGGCAGGGGTTGCGTCTCAAGGTAGTGGGGGGAGGATGTTCAGGCCTCCAATACAAACTTGATTTTGATGCGCAGCGGACGGGAGACCGCGTTTTTGAAAAAGAGGGGGCCAGGGTCTTGGTTGATATGAAAAGCCTCCTTTATCTGAACGGCATGGAGCTCGATTATAAAGAAGAGCTTATGGAGTCAGGTTTCATCTTTCAGAACCCCAATGTGAAGCGGGCCTGCGGTTGCGGCGCCTCCTTTACCGTTTAGCCCGGACTAACCTGCTTAGGTCACAGACTTTTGGTATGGAAAGGGAAAGGATAAATCGATGAGCACACCAACGAACACAATGACAGAGTTGGTCAACCAGGAATACAAGTACGGGTTTGTTACAGAGTTAGAGGCCGACACCGCACCCCCCGGACTCAACGAGGACATAATCCGCCTCATATCGGCGAAGAAGAACGAGCCTGGCTTCATGCTGGAGTGGCGCTTGAAGGCCTACCGCCACTGGCAGAAGTTGGAAAAGTCGGCGGCAGAGCCAAAGTGGGCCAACATCCACTATCCGCCTATCGACTACCAGAGCATCATTTACTACTCGGCGCCGAAGGGAACGGATGGGCGGCCAAAAAGCCTCGACGAAGTGGATCCGGAGATATTGGCAACCTACGAGAAGCTGGGCATCCCTCTGCAGGAGCGGGAGATGCTTGCCGGGGTAGCGGTGGACGCGGTCTTCGACAGCGTCTCAGTGGCGACGACGTTCAAGGAGAAACTGGGCGAACTGGGGATCATCTTTTGTTCCTTTTCCGAAGCGGTCGAAAATCACTTGGAGTTGATCCAGAAGTATCTTGGGTCGGTAGTGCCTTACAGCGATAACTTTTTTGCGACCCTGAACTCCGCCGTTTTCAGTGACGGATCATTCTGTTACATCCCGAAGGGGGTGCGATGTCCCATGGAGCTATCGACCTACTTTCGCATCAACGCCGCCAATACGGGTCAGTTTGAGCGCACCTTGATCATCGCCGAAGAAGGCAGCTACGTGAGCTACCTGGAGGGATGCACCGCGCCGATGCGAGACAAGAATCAATTGCACGCTGCGGTGGTGGAGCTAATCGCCCACGACAATGCCCAGATTAAATACTCGACAGTCCAAAACTGGTATCCAGGCGATAAGGAGGGCAAAGGCGGCATCTACAACTTTGTCACCAAGCGCGGCAAGTGTCTGGGTAGGAACTCCAAAATCTCCTGGACTCAGGTAGAGACCGGCTCGGCGATCACCTGGAAGTACCCTAGCTGCATCCTGCAGGGAGACAACTCAGTTGGGGAGTTTTACTCGGTGGCACTTACCAATAACTACCAGCAGGCTGACACGGGGACCAAGATGATCCACATCGGGAAAAATACCAAGAGCACCATCATCTCCAAGGGGATCTCTGCAGGCCACGGGCAGAACAGCTACCGGGGCCTGGTAAAAATCATGAAGGGCGCTACTGGCGCCCGGAATTACTCCCAGTGTGACTCATTGCTGTTAGGGGATAAGTGTAGTGCTCATACCTTCCCCTACCTTGAGGTCATGAACAACTCCTCGCAGGTAGAACATGAAGCGTCGACGTCAAAGATCGGCGAGGATCAGCTTTTTTACTGCAAGCAGCGGGGAATTTCAGCAGAGGATGCGGTGTCGATGATTGTGAGCGGTTTCTGCAAGCAGGTTTTTCGTGAGCTGCCAATGGAGTTTGCCGTGGAGGCGCAGAAGTTGCTGGGTGTGAGCCTTGAGGGCAGTGTCGGCTAAAGAGAGGCGTAATATTAGTCAACTTAGAATTTAGAATTTTATGGGATCTGAGATCTACTTCGATAATAATGCCACCACGCGGCTTCTACCAGAGGCCTTTGAGGCCATGCGCCCCTATTTAACAGAGCTCTATGGAAACCCATCCAGTATCCATCGTTTCGGTAGTCAGGTTGCGCGGAAAGTTCAGGAGGCAAGGGAACAGGTGGCTGCCCTATTGGGTGCATCCGATCCGGTGGAGATTGTTTTTACGAGTTGTGGAACAGAGGCAGATAACGCTGCAATTCGGGGGGTTTTGGAAGCAAGTCCGGGGAAACGCCACGTCGTGACCACTCAGGTAGAACATCCCGCGGTGTTGGGTCTTTTTCAGCACCTGGAGAAGAAGGGCTACCAAGTGACGTGGCTCCGGGTGGATAGAGATGGGATGCTGGATTTGGCCGAGCTCGAGGATTCCTTAACTGATAATACAGCCCTAGCCTCGATCATGTATGCCAATAACGAGACGGGGGCGATCTTTCCCATCGATACCGTAGGAGACATAGTTAAGGCCAGAGGGATCCCATTCCATGTGGATGCGGTGCAGGCAGCGGGGAAGCTCCCTTTGAACATGAAAAAAAACCCTGTCGATTTACTGACAATATCAGGTCACAAGTTTCACGGACCGAAGGGAGTCGGCGCCCTTTATGTCAGGAGGGGGATTACGTTTCGTCCCTTTATCGTAGGTGGGCATCAGGAGCGTAACCGGAGAGGCGGAACCGAAAATGTGACCGGCATTATAGGGATGGGTAAGGCCGCTGAGTTAGCCCTGAGGCGTCTGGGTGAAGAAGGGAGACGGGTGCGCGAGTTACGCGATCACTTAGAGCAATCTCTGCTCGATTCCTGTCCCGATTGCCGGGTTAATGGCCATCGGAAGGAGCGTCTGCCCAATACGTTGAACATGAGTTTTAAGTTTCTTGAAGGGGAAGCGATATTGGTCCTTCTAGATCAGTATGGGATTTGTGCCTCCACCGGATCCGCCTGCACTGCAGGATCCGTCGAGCCATCCCATGTGCTTCGGGCCATGGGGGTTCCACCCGAATGGATTCAAGGGGCCGTACGTTTCAGCTTGAGCCGTTATAACACAGAGGAAGAGATGCGGTTCGTGAGCGAAAAGATGCCTTTGATCATTCAACGTCTGCGCGGGCTTTCCGCCTTGGGCAAGCTGAGCGATAGCCAAGAGTATCAGCATAACGATTCCAGAACAGCTGACAGGATCGAGGCAAGGAGGTAAAGACCATGGGTGTTATGCAGATTCCTCGAAGGGTTGATTACGGCCTGCGCGCTGCAATCTACCTGTCCATTCAGGATCCAGACAGAAGTTGCTCCATAGCAGAGATCGCGAGGCATCAGAGTGTTCCTCGGAAGTTTTTGGAGAAGATTGTTCGGGATCTGATCCGCTGCGGACTGCTCAGGTCTAAACGGGGTCCGTACGGAGGCTATAGTCTAGCACGATCGCCTCGTGAGATTTCGTTCCAGGATGTCATTGAGGCGCTGGAGGGTCCCATCGCCGTCAATGTCTGTATGGATCAACACATGAGCTGTGACCATCTTCCCCGATGCACCATGTTAGGGGTATGGAACGAGGTCCAGCGTAAGGTTACAGATATCTTTACCCACACGACCCTGGCGGATCTCACACGGACTCCTTGTCAAGCCCTTTTGAACTCCTCTTCTCTTTCGAGTGCGGCATGAATCAGCCCCAAAAAGTCCCTCGCTTGGCTCCGCGCACTTTTTGGGGTCCCCATTGGGGGGTCTCTCGCAAAGGGGACCCGCTCCCCATTGGTTTTAGCAAGCCGCACCCGATAGGGAGGTGATTTTTATGACTTATGGTACAAGCCTTAGCGTGGAAGAAAAGGTATCCTCTCTGTTTCAGCCAGACACACTCCTTCCTGCTCAGTATTTAGAGACCTTTCACAGGAGAGCCCACTTAGAGCCCGAAAAGAGGCTCATGCTGGCGGTAATGGAAGACGGCATTGCCTGTTTCCAGAAGTATGTTTTCGCCCGAGACGGCAAGGGAAAGGTGATGTTCCGGGAGGCAGAGGAGTGGATTCTCGACGAGAGCAGCCATTGGCTCTTCTCCTTTGAGAGTATCTGTGAAGTTCTAGGGTTTAATCCCGGCTATGTCCGGCAAGGTTTGCTGCGTTGGAAGGAGGCGAAGCTGACGGGGCCGCTCAAAGCCAAAGTCTATTGCCTGCCTTCCCGGAAAGAAAAGCGGAAAAGCGGTGTGGCGGTCTCAGGGCGGACAGGACAAAAGCTCCTCAAGGCAGTTGGCCGTTAGATCCAGCCGAGTTGTTTCAGCTATGGGTCGGTGGGATAAGCGTGCCCACCGCCCCTTGATTTCTGTGGCCTTACTTGCCGTTCTAATCAAAAAGAGTGTATTAAAAACTTCTTAAGATGAGCCTCACGGTCAAAGAGATGATGTGGTTTCCCGTAAAGAAATTTTTCTATTGGCTGAGATACCGCATAGGGGAATATTGCCTGAGGGGATTTGTGTTGGTCCTCCCGTGGACTCCTCGCCGCCTGCTTGCCCTGTTCACTTCAGCGGCTGCTCAACTGACCTTTGTTGTTTTATGGAAATACCGTATAAGGATGCAAGAAAATCTCTCCATGGTCATGGGGAAAGAATTCCCGACTCAGGAGAAGAGAAGGGCCTTGGTCCGAATAGCCTGGAGAAACTTTGCCCAAGGGGTTTACGAGACTGCCTGTACCCTTCATACGTCCAAGGAAAAAATATGTTCCGCAGTTGCAACTCAAGGTGAGAAACGTTTGAAAGAGGCGCTGGCAAAAGGAAAAGGGGTCATCGCCCTCAGCGCTCATCTAGGGAATTTTACTATGCTCGGTGCTCGCCTTGCAGCAGCGGGTTACCCCTTCAGCGTCGTGGTGAAGCAACCGCGAGACCAAAAATTTGCCCGTTTGATCGACGGCTACCGTTTGATGTTGGGAATCAAGACGATATCAGCCAAGCCCCGCCGGGAGGCCGCCCGGCAGATCCTTAAGGCTTTAAGGAGAAACGAGGTAGTTCTACTCATTGCCGACGAGTTCAAGTCCGGAGGAGTGGAGGTGGAGTTTTTGGGTCGTCCTGTCCCTGCCCCCCGTGGTCCCGTGACCCTGGCCCTGCGGACCGGCGCTGCGATTGTGCCCATGTTTGTTACGCGAGATCCTGAAGATCGGCTGACGCTTCATATCGGACCTGAAATCGATCTGATCAAGACAGGAGAACTACAAGAAGATGTTATATCGAATGTGACCCTGTCTACCCGTTATTTGGAAGAGATGGTGCGGCGTTATCCCGATCAGTGGAACTGGCTTGGCTTTCACCGGAACGGCAGAAGACCGAAATCCCAATTGCGGACATCCAAAACTATCTACCCCCGCCAACAGGGCCATATATCCTCCTAATTCTCCTAATTTCAGCGCTCTCTTTAGCGCGTGACACGCCTATGGACAAAAACGACAAATAGCTGTCATATTCGTGCACTTTTGAGAATCCACGCCCCTGCCGCTAGGCTGGTTTCACCGCCTTTAGGCTGCCCATCAAAGAGAAAATCCTTTAAAAATGACCTCTTTTACAACTTCAAAAAAATAGGCCCACATTTGGCATGATTTGTGCTTATACCAAAGATATGCAGAATATATTCCATTCGAGGCACATCCTGAAACCGGACTTTCCGCCCCCAAGGGATGAGGAATCCTTCGAGAGGCTGGGACAAGGGCTTATTTGGGCTGCAATCGGACTTTGTTGTGTTGCCGGAACTATCGCAATAATCCTTATAGTAGCCTGAAACGTATGATTGTGCAGAGGTTGCTACAACACCATAAGTACCTGCTGAAAAGGGAAACATACAGCATGAAACCCATTAATTTGGTCTTGTTGTTAGTTCTAACGAGCGGGCTACTGGCATGCTCGCAAATGGATCCGATGCCGCGAGATCAGATCGCATCGAACCTGGCTCCAATTTTGAAGATCGAGAAGCAGGCCGAGCGGGTAAAGTATTACACCCAAATTCTCAGCTACATAGGCAGCATAAGCGACGAGAAGGCTGCGAACCTAAAGGCGCACTACGATATCTACTATTTTTACTACTTGGCCGCAAACTTTCACTTGGCAAGAGGAAACAAGGAATCTTACATGGCTCACGTAAAGTTGGCCGAGAATGAATTGCATGAGATGGAGACCATACTCAAAGATAAATTCGGCAAACTTAAAGAGTTGGACATAGAGAGAGAAACGAGGCTCCCTCGCTTAGGGCTATAAACGTTATTGCCATGGAACCCAATGCCCATAAGATTAGTTTTTCTTAGCAACCTCTTTAAACAGAGTCCGGTTTCAAAAATTACACTATACCGACCGACATCGGCCTACGTGTGAAGTAGGGTATCAAGAGGATCATTTTAATTTTTACGATAGTTTGGTCATTGCAAATCCCTACTAAAGCAAAATTTACACAGAGAGACGATAGAGACAATGACAAGGCAAGTCGTTACTGTGAGTCGGGCGGAACCCCTTGAAGTATCAAGGGATATTTATGCCCGTGATCTGCGCGCAATCGGCGATGATTTAGAGTCGAAGCATATCGAGGACTTCGAACTGAAAAGCGACGGTATCAACTACCTTATGCGAGTAGAAGCTTGGGAACCACCGCCAAAAAAATCACCAAAGGATATATTGGTAGAAGGTCTCCACACCCTCTGGCAGAAGTTACAACAGCGAGAACCACGGCCAGTCTTTCCCGCCGATTTCGAACAGCGCTATACCCCTGAGGATATCGATCGACTGGACCGGGAAGGCTGGACGAGACGCCAACAATCACATAAAATGCCAGGCACTGAGAGTCTATCTCAGGTCCTGCGAGCAGTTGGCGCTTACCTCGATCTCAAGGGCGCCCACCTTCTTGGGGTCTCGAAGCGAGGCCCATGGATTACCCTCCGTTATAAGACAGCGGAGGGAGGCCAGGAGCTAGAAGAGTTTATGATCTCTACCCTTTACGACTTTTGCGTTCGAATGTATATACAGAGAAAGGACCGAAAGAATTGATTGTGTGACGCGGGGCTTAATGGATCTTAGCCTTTGTAAAGATTATCCGTCACAGCCCATCCAAGGCAATCTCCCTTACCCTTTGGGTAGCACTCTCATCAACCCTTTCCCCACGCACAAAGTTCTCTGGGTGCATTTAGATACTTGCGTTGGGAAGAATTCCTCGATCCCTTTGACCCGGTCAATGAACTTCTTCTCATTTACAAAAGGTTTTCTATAGGTTTACGTTAATTGTCTGAGAGCAACGCGGAAGCGTCCCTGATGACTTTGCCTGTGGAGGTCCGGGGGAGAGAGTCACGAACGGCGATTTTCTGAGGAACTTTGAAATTTGCCAGATTGGAGCGGAGAAAACCGAGAAGATCTTTATCCACGATCTTTCCCCCTGGGCGGAGGACAACGACAGCTCCAATGATGTTTCCCCTCTTGTCATCTGGAATGGGAAAGACAACCGCCTCCTGGACCTGAGGATGCTCGTAGAGTAAATTTTCAATCTCTGCCGGGTAGACGTTGAGACCGCCCGTGATGATCATATCGTCCTTTCGCCCCAAGTGATAATAATAGCCGTCGCTGTCGCGTCGCCCAATGTCTCCTGTATAAAACCATCCGTCGCGAATGCGCTCGGTAGTCGCCTCAGATCTACGGAAATAGCCCTTCATCACATGCGGCCCACGGGTGATGATCTCACCCGCCTCACCTTCGGGGAGTTCCTTGCCTCTCTCATCCACGATTTTTACCTCCACATCCGGGACAGCCTTGCCGATGCTTGCCATCTTGGTGTCAGCTTTGTCGGGCTCGGTGAGCGTAATCAAAGGGGAGGTTTCGGTCAGCCCGTATCCCTGAGCGATTTTTATATGGGGCTGGGCCATCTTAAAAGCACGCATGAGCGACAACGGAACTGTGGCCCCCATCATGGCAGCAAGCTCAACGCTTCGGGTGTCGTAATCTTTCAAGTTCGTGACTCCAAGGAGAAGTTGGAAAATGATCGGAACGCCGTGAAATAGTGTGATGCGGTGCCTCTGGATTCCTTCGAGCAGGATGATGGGATTGATCTGATCGAAGATCACCATGGTGCCACCCTTGTCTGCAATCTCATTGCAGTAGATGGGGCCTGAAATGTGGGACATGGGCAGGATGCAGCCCAACACCTCATCTGCTCCGGTATGGCACATCTCGCCCATACACCTGGGGAATTGGGTCAGGTTGATGTAATTCAAGACTACTCCCTTGGGCTCTCCTGTAGTTCCCGAGGTGTAAAGGATAAGGGCGCTGTCCTCTGGGGATAGCCGCGGAGAGACAAAAGCCGTTGGGGCGGGAGAAAGCCTATTTTCAAAGCTCTGCTCCCCTTCTCCATCAACAACCCAGAGAGGAATACCGTTGCATTCTTTAAGGGCCTCAGCGATTTGAGACATGAGGCGCTTGTGGGTGATAAGAAGATTCAAATCGGCGTCTTGTAAGACTCCTATAAGCTCTTTTCCCTTAAGCCGCGCATCCAGGACGGTGGTGACCGCCCCCATTCTCTGGGTCGCATAGTAGCTGAGCGCAAAAAAAAGAGAGTTGGGCAAAAGAAGACCGACTCGGTCTCCCTGCTTCACTCCTTCACTCTGAAGATGGCCTGCCAAATAAGTAACCCTATCGTTCAGCGCTGCGAAGGTCATCTCGCCCTCTCTGGAGATGAGCGCAACCTTCTGAGGATATTTCCGGGCGGTCCCCTCGAGGATTTCGCCCACGAAGAAACCTACCTGATAGGAATCGTTTGCCATAACGTAAAGGCCCTCTGAAAAGGTTTAAACCACCGGGAGAGCTTCCAAAGCTCACCGCGCTTAAGCTTGAGTTTTCCTTGCTGCATTGCCAGGAAGGGGTCGATGCGCCTTTGAAAGATAGCCTCCCACCACTCTCTCTTGCCGCTAATCACAAACTCTCCCTCAGTTCCGGCCTCTAAGCGAGTGATCTTCCCCTGGACAAAATGGATGGTCCAGGGCGTATGGGTATCCAAATGGAGCGTTAATGTGGTCGTGAGCCCGGCTTCACTGCCCTGCCTTTGAAACTGAGAATCAGCATTGGCGCTCTCTATGAGTGCGGTCATATGCTCGCGGGAGAAGAGAATATAACCTTCTGCTTTTTGAATATAGCGTTCCCTTTCTTGACCCGGGAGCGGCTTTGGTTCTCTATCGGGATGGTCCAAGTCCGTCTCACTCTTGAAAAACTGGCAGTGGACAGCCTCTTCAAGAAGGTCGGTAAGAAGAAACGCCTCTTTTAAGTCCCTTCCCACCGCGACCGTGCCGTGGCCTTGGAGGATGACGATGGGACAAAGACTAAGCTCCTTCACCACCCTTTCGGTTTCGGTGACTGTGGGAGTCTCCTGGGGAAGGATGGAGACTTCTCCGATGGTATATTTTTCCTCAAAGCTTAGGGGAACGAAGCTTTGATGTGTGAGAGAGAAGGCCAAGACCATGGGAGGATGGGCATGGATGACGGTCTTCGCTTCGGTCCCATTGTAAACTGCCAAATGAAGTGCGGTCTCGCTGGAGGCCTGTTGTTTTTTTTTGAGTGGTTGCCCTTTCCGGTCAATCTGGATCAAGTCCTTAGGATTGAGAAAGCCCAACGGGGCGTGCTGCCCGGTAATGAGGAACCGCTCCTTCCCGATCCGGCAGCTTATGTTCCCTCCCCAGCCGCTGATGAGCCTGCGTTCAAAGAGAAGCTTTCCCCAATGGACTATCTCACGCTCTAGCGCCTTCATCAGATGCCTGTTTTGTCCTCCTTGAAGAGAGACCAGGGAACCACTTCCCTTTCAATCGGATAAATGGCGACACCCTCTGGGCTGACCCTCTGACTCAAGAAGGTGGAGATGTCTCGATCCAGCGGGGCCTGCTTGGCCTCTTCAGATGCGAGCAACTCGACGGACACCCCGTGGGTACGTGCCAAAAGCACAGCGAGAAGTGAACCGCAGATCCCTACAGGCCCCTTTTCGCTCAGCTCTGAGTAGAAGAGACAGAGATGCTGAATCTGTCCCTGGGCGAAGAGGGTGCCCATCATGTTGTCCGAGATGAGTGTCGTCGGGATATTCCTCTCAAGAAGTTCACGGGCGACCACGTGCGCGCCCCACAACTCTGGACGCATCTCCGGGACCAGGACGCTTTGGCCCTGCTCTGCTTTAAGCGCGTGAGAGAGATAGGTGTAGCTGTTCCTCTTTGGGATCCCGTACAGGAGGAGATATTTCTCTGGGTTCTTTTTGCCCTCTTTTGTCGAAGGAGACGCCTTCTGAAACCTCTGCCTGAATTCCTCAGGTGTGAATACCCCATCGAAGCCGATCAGGGAAGAAATCAGAGAGGCAGGCGTAAGGTCGAAGGCTGGATAACGCCCCCCTATCCCCTCGGCGTCTTCGGGAAACAGAGAACGACCTTGGAAGGTGAGAAGCTCGGCAATCGGACGCTCCTCAATAAGGACGTCGTCTCCCTTTGCCAGTGAGCCCGGATCCTGAACTAAGACATAGAAAGGGATGCCAAATTCCTTAGCCATCAGGGCCACTGGGTAAGTTCCCACTTTGTTGATGATGTCGCCATTTTGGGCTGATCGATCCGAACCCACAAGGACGGCATCGACTTCCTCCTTGGCCATGACCTGTGCAATCGCACAGTCGGGGATCAGAGAGACTTTGATGCCCGCCTGGACAGCCTCCCAGGCAGTCAGACGGGAACCCTGCAGATAGGGGCGAGTCTCCGTGGCAATGATGTAAAGCTTCTTTCCCATTTCTTCGCAGCATCGAGCTATAGCAACGAGTTCTCCGCTGATGTTGCAGTGGGTGAGAAGCCGACAGGGGTTAGGCAAGAGTTCAGCAGCGCGCCTAGCCCTTTCCTCTCTCGCTTTAATGATCCTAGCGGCCAGTTCATGAGCCTTGCCTTGAATCCAGCTTCCTACCTCTTCGCCTGCCGGAAGCTTACGGAACCACTCAGAAAAGAAGCTGGCGAGCCCCTTAAAATTAAAGGTGGGACGTGCCTGCGTAAATTCCTCTGCCAGTTGGCTGAGCCGCTCTTTGAGCGCTTCGGGATTCGTTGTCTTGGTGCCTTGTGCGACTAGGGCCGCAGCGTAAAGAAAGGTCAAAACCTGGCCGAAGGCACGGGTCTTCATTTCCTTTACTGCCTGAAGCGCCTGAGAGACCTCGTCGACCGTGATGTAGTCTATCTTCCAGGGGAGAAGGGTCTCATCGAGGATCTTGAAGTGGCTTCCCTCCCAGAGCGCCGGGATAAAGAGAGGACTCTGTTTTGGCTTCATCTCTTCCGTTTAGCCCATGAGGTGGATTGCTCTCAGCGCTACCTCAACCATTTTTTCCTCGGCCTGGAGAAAAATGGGATCGCGGAACCCCATCTTGCCCTTCAGACATTCATCCGAAACGGCCAGTATGGCACCGGCCTTTTTATTGCGCACCTGAGCGATGGTGAGAAACGCCGACGTGACCATGTCGATTCCTGAGACGCCCTGCTGCTCCAACTCTGCGATGAGATCCGGAGTCTCCTGAAACAGGGCGTCTGTGGTGTAGAGCCAACCGAGGTGATAACGGACCTTCAAGCTTTTAGCTGCCTCCGTTAGGGCACCAACGATCTCCGGGTGAGGAACCGTAGAGAAGCTTTTGGGGACATAGTACGTCGTGGTTCCCTCACCGCGAAGCGCCCCCGTTACAATGATGAGATCTCCGATCTTAATCTTCTCCTGCAAGGCCCCGCAGCTCCCGATTCGGATAAGGGACTCCACCCCACCGGCGCAGAGAATCTCCGTTGTGAGCGCCGCATCCGGCGCATAGCGCCCCCCATTACCAACCGTTACCCTTTTCCCGTTGTGGCTCCCCGTGTACATCTCATAGTCCAAGAAGGAAAAATTTTTGATGGGCTTCTCCAGGGCTCCGAGGAGCATTTGGCTGCGCTCCTTAGGCCCAGGAATAAGGGCACAGGGAGCTAGCGAACCGGCCTTAACCCCGAGGAGGGAGAGTATCTTCTCAGGCGTGAAATGGGCCTCTTTACGCATCCCCTAAATCGCCTGGCAAATGAATTCGAGTAGCTCTTGAGTTTGAAGGTGGGCCTGCTGGCTATGGGCAAAACTGCGCAAGCATAGCGCGCTTGTGGTGAGGAGGAGATCCGCCCCGGTCTGGTCAGCTTCGCGCAGCCGATCCTCAGCATTCCACTGAGCTAAATCCGGGAAGGCCTCCGGGACCCCTCCTCCCCCGCCACAGCACCAGGCCCAGCGTCGGTTGCGCGGCATCTCCACCAGCTCGACGCCGGGAATAGAGCGGAGGATATTTCTGGGGGATTCATAGACGCCACAGCCCCTTCCCAGGTGACAGGGATCGTGGTAGGTGATTTTTCTCTTGATGGTCTTGGTAAACTTAAGCCGTCCCTCCTGCAAAAGCTTCTCTATGTATTCCACACCATGCAACACCTCGATCCCCTGCATTTCTTCCTTGGGGTAGTCCTTCCAAATCCGCCGGCAACTCCCACAGGCAATTACAATCCTTTTGACCCCGGCCTTCCTGACTGCCTGCAGATTTTCTTCTTCCAAGCGATGGTACTCTCTGCGGAAGCCAAGATCATGAGCATAGAGACCACAGCACCTCTCCTCCTCTCCCAAAATGGCGAAATCCTCTCCGGCCCGTTTCATAACCTTGGCCAGAGCAGTGGCTGCTGCTCTGCCGCTCGGCTGATCCGCAGAGCAGCCGGCAAAGAGAAGAGTGGGAGCCTTTTTCTCACCCAACTTTTGTAGTCCCAAGTCCTTGGCCCACTGCCCGCGCTCCCTCTTGGGTTGAGCCCAGGGGTTGTTGTGGAGCTTCAGCCCCTCCAAGAGCGGACGATGGGCTTCCAATGGCCCTTCTTTCTCCGTAATCTCCTCACGCATCGCGACAGTAATATCCCAAGGACCATAGCCGTCATTACGTACCCCGCAGATCTCCTGGCACATGAGACAGGTCGTACAGGTGTAAATGATCTCTTTCAGTTCAGGAGTAATGGAGTCTAGACCATGAAAGACGCGCTGGGACATGAGCCAGCGTGACTTAGGAGTGAAGCGCTGGAAGCGATAGAACTCATAGGGGGGACATTTGGTTTTAGGACCAGGCTCGTCCTCCATTGGATTGACCGGCCCGTGACCGTAACAAGAACCGCACAGGACGCATCCGGTGCCTCGCTCCTCCAGCCCCTTGGCGTAGAGCCACTTTTTTACCCGTTCGAGTCCCAGGCTCTTATCTCCTTCTTTCATTGCATTTAATTTAAAAGGGCTTAAAAATTATTAAGGCCTTAACTTTATACCCATTAAATATCTCTTGTCAACAAACGCTCAATTCATCCGCTCAGGAAATCCGGATCAATTTGCGTAAAAGGGCGGCGAGCTCTTTTTGTTGCATTTCATTTAGGGGGGAGAAGAACTGCGCGACGCTCTTCTCAAAAAGAGGGATGGTACTTTTGTAAAGTTTGTTTCCCTTTCCTGTCAGCATGACACGGACTATTCGCCGGTCACGGGCATCTCTTTCACGGGCAACCAATTTTTTTTGCTCCAGCCGGTCTACAATGCCGGTCAGATTGCTTACAGTGACCATCATCTTTTCACCGATCTCACCGAAAGGAAGCCTCCCGGCGTAGCCGATGGTCGCCAAGACATAGAACTGGGGTGGGGTGAGATCCAGTCTCTCCAGATCATCTTGGAGTTTCTTGTTAGAGAGAAGATTGAAACGCAAAAAGCGAATCCACAGGCTTGTGCTGTAGCGGGTAAAGAAGGGGTTTTTGGTGATAGACACGGGAGGAAGTTTAGGCTCGTGAAAGATAAAAAGCAACTACCTGGTTGACAAGACAAGAGCAAAAAAATTAGACTCGCGCTGGATGGCAGAAAAACCCACAAGAGTCCACATCTTAGGGTGCGGCGACGCCTTCGGGAGCGGGGGCAGGAATAACAGTGGTTATCTGGTAGAGGCCGGTGATCGGCTTTTTCTTTTAGACTGCGGCCCTACCACTTTACTTGCCATGAAACGAGCGGGATTTAACCCGCGGCGGTTGGATGCCATCTTTTTAAGCCATCTTCATGGTGATCATTGTGCCGGGGTGCCCTTCTTTTTACTGGATGAGATCTATGAAAATCCGCGTGACAGGCCTTTGCAGGTAGCGGGCCCGCCTGGGACCGAGGAGCGAGTTAACGATCTCTTTCACCTCATGTTCGGCGATGCCTCAGACCCTAAAAAACTTCTCTCAACCCAATTTCACGTCCTAGAACCCGAGAGGCAAAGGACCATCGAGGATATTCAAGTCTTTCCCTTTCGTGTACCTCATCAGGTGCGTGAGATCTCTCTGGGACTTAAAGTCGCCTATCAGGGAAGGCAAATCCTCTATTCCGGAGATTCCGCCTGGACCGACCTTTTTATCACTCACGCCCATGGTGTGGACCTCTTCATATGTGAGTGCTGTTTCTTCAATCGGGATACGCCCAATCACATGAACTATCAGAGGATTCAAGAGAACCTCTCCCGCCTGAAGTGCAAAAAACTCATTCTGACCCACATGGGAGAAGAGATGCTCGCCCGCAGAGAGGAGATATCGGTCAAATTGGCTGAAGATGGGATGGTCATCGAGATCTGATGTCCTAAATCCGGCTGGGAGAAAAGGCTCTTACCTTTGAGAAAGGCTGAAGAGATTAGTTGGGTTTTTCTGCTGGTCCAGCGGACAAGGAGGCAGGGATAATGATGGCCCTAAAGCCGCTTTTGCTCCCGATCTCCCGGGCAGCCTCTTGAGCATGAATCAACTGAGGATAGGGACCAACTCTGACCCGGTAGGTGGTCTCACCGTTATCCAGAGAAGCCCTCTCCATGTAACCGTTATAGCCCTCTTCAATGATCCATCTCTGGAGAGACTCAGCCCGATCACGCTCTCGAAAGGAAGCGATCTGGAGTATGTATCCATTGGACGACCAGACCCTTCGCTCCTCTTCCCAAGAGAAAAGAGGAGATGAGGGTTTCTCTTGGCTCGTGACGAGCTGCCCATCTGGCGAGGGTGATGCAGACCTCTCAGAGACAGCCGTCAAATTCTTGTGATTTTGGAAACCATATTCCAGCAGTTTCCTGGTATCCCCCCAGAGATCCCGTGAACCCAGGACGGAAACAATCAAAGTCACGCCGTTGCGAGATACCCCTCCCACGAAACACCTCCGTGCTGCACGGGTGTAGCCGGTCTTGCCTCCGATCGCTCCGTCAAAGTTCCACAGGAGCCGGTTCTTGTTACGTAGCGGGATGCGTCGCACCTTTCTGGTTTTCCCGGGATAGATAGCACGTACAAAGGCTCTTTTGGTCTGGACGATTTCCCGAAAGTCACGGTTTCTCATGGCATAGTTGAAAATCAAGGCCATATCTCTTGCAGTCGAATAGTGTCCTCGGTCCGTCAACCCATGGGGGTTGGTGAATCGGGATTTTGTCGCCCCTATTTGGTGCGCCTTGATAGTCATCAATCTGGCAAAGGCTGTGACGGATCCGGCAATTCCCTCAGCTAGCACCATACTCGCATCGTTAGCGGAATATAGGAGTGCGCCTAAGAGCAAGTCCCGCAGGCTCATAGTTTGACCAGGTCGCAGCCCCATCCTTAAGGAGGGAACCTGAGTCGCGCTCTTGGTAACGCGCAGGTAATCGTCAAGTTTTTTATTTTCAAGGGCGACAATCGCGGTTAAAACCTTGGTTGTGCTTGCCGGGGGTAGAGGTAGATCAGGCCCCCTCCCGTACAGAACATGCCCGGTGGCGGCATCCATGAGAAAGGCTGCCCGCGCAGTGAGCCTTTTCTCTGGGAACGAGGGCCAAACTCGAGGAGGAAAGAACGAAAATAGGAAAAAAATCAGGACACAGAGAAAACCTAGATGTCTTTTATCTTTCAGGACCGCCCATCCTCCGTGTTGGTGTGCTCTGCTGAGAACATCCTCACGCTTCCCCTCAGCATTAAAAGTGGAGTTTATACCACAATTTAGTGCGTTTTGATAGTGTCTAGTCGGCATTGTTTGCATCCAAAATTGAGGTTTGGGCCTAGGCCCAAGCCCCTGGTTTATTGGAAAGCAAAGATGATACCAGGCCAATGGAATTCTATAACCGGCTGTTTTTAAAGAATATCCTGTTAGAGAAGGTGACGGGAGTTGGCACTGAGAGGTCAGAAGTAGACAAGGTTGGGTACTAATAGGGTGTGGCTGGACTTAGTGCAGCTGGTGGTGGATAGCCTCTACAGCTTGACGGGCAAAGGTATAATCGGGTTCAATGGCAAGGGCCTGCTCGAATTCTTCCAGGGCCTTTTTTAACATCCCTCTCGCCAAATAGGCGCGGCCCAGATTGCAATGGGGATAATGATAGGCCTCATACCGTCCTGCCCGAATGGCCTTTTCGAGCCACAGAATCGCCTCTTCCGGCTTGCCCAGATTGATGAGATAGGCCCCAATATCATTATAAGGGTTGCCGAATTCTGGGTCGACCGCTATCGCCTTCTTGCACTCTTCTATGGCCTCGTCGTAACTTCCCTGAAAGCTGAGGGTCCAACCCAGAAAGGTGTAGGCCTCCGCAGTCGGGTAGCAACAAATCGACTCTCGATAGAGACAGATCGCTTTTTTCAACCCTCCTTCCATCTGACAGCGATAGGCCTCGCGGAAGAGCTGCACCGCCCTTTCTATGCTTTCCCTATCCTCCATCTCTCCCTTTCGATAAGCCAAGGCCTGTTATTCCCTTATTTTTGCTCTCTCCCCGGACGCGGAACGACCCCATGTTTCTTTAGCTCCCTTTCCGCCTGGGTGCGGACATCCGCCTGTTCCCCCATAGCCTCTCGGCGGATGCGTTCCTGGCACGGACCACAAATCCCGCCTTTAAGCGCCACGACCTTGCCACAAACCATGCATTTCGTTTTCTCCTGCTCCATGTGGCCTTATCTAACCCAAAAGAAATATTTTTCCAAGGGCTTTGAATCTCAGTCCAGCACCTTAATCTGCGATGGATCTTCCAGGATCATCTCCAACCCATATTCCGGATGGTCCTTGATCTCACCCACTAGCTCCACCTCTCTTCCCTCATAGCTCTTAGGATGAATCTCTTTTTTCTCAAACAACTCCAGGGAAGAGGCAAAGATAACGCCGGTGAAAGAAGAATGCGAAGGACCGAAGTTAAGAAAATAGGTGTCGCTCTTGGCTGAGTGGCCCACGCGATAGACCCTTCCTCGAACCCTAGCCTGATTTCCGGCAAGACCCCTGATCTTTTCCACCTCCCTTGCCTGCACGAGTGGAATTTCGGCTTGCCTTGGAGCGGGCGGGGGTAAGGGGGAGAAGGTCACAGGATATCCCTGACCCTTAGGGAAAGGGACGGTCCACCGCTGATAGAGAAAATGGGAGAGAAAGCCGGCCACGAATGCGCCGACGACTAAAATCACCGTCCCAAGGGAGATCCTTCTCACCGTGTCTTCTCCCAAAGACGAAGAAACTCCTTACGATACTCTTCTGCCAGCGGTCCGGCATCACGGAAAAGAAGCAGGTTTTCGTCGTTAAATTCGTCCGCCGACACGGTCCAGTTATACGATCCGGTCAGGACCACCCTGCGGTCAATGACGGCAAACTTCTGGTGCATCAGCCCAGTCCTTCTTTTCCTCCTTCCCCTATTTAATCCAGAGATGCGCCGGACTGAAAGCCCCTGTTGTTCTAAAAATGACCCCTTGGAGCTTTCGTTCCCTGTGTCAAACTCCTGATCCAAGACCACCTGGACTTTCACCCCGCGTCGCTGTGCCTTGACTAAAGCCCAAGCGAGGTCATCACTGGTAAAAGCATAGACCGCTGCAAGAATCTCCCTTTGGGCCTGGTCAATCTCTCGAAGAATATGGCTCGAACACTTCCCCAGGGGACTGAAGCAAGCCTGAACGGCCATCCCTGCCCAAGCAAAGGCAGTAAAAAGGAAAAGGTAAAGAGTTAAAAACAAAATCCCCATTTCTTTTTGCCTTTTGCCTTTTGCCTTCATTTTTCTCGGCACATCTCCAGGATTAACCTCTCCATGACCGTGCGTGGAGGGTTGCCGGCTGATTTGAGGCGGATATCGGCTTGATAGATCCATCCCAAGTAGCGGAGAAGCTCCTGGGTCGTAAAGTTCTCTGCTTTCTTAAAGCTCATGTAGTCCCCGTAAGGGCTTCGGGTGACGAGCGGAGGCCCCTGCTGTAGCACGCTCATCTGAAACTGAGGATAGGTCATCTCCCTGCTCCATCTCTGACGTACCTCTCCCTCAATGAGATGGCGCGCTGCCAATAGCCGTCGTACTTCACTCACAATCGTTCCCAAGAGTTTCAAAGGATGGTCCCCCTGAGACAACAGACGCGCCAAATGCGCGAGTGCCCGTATCGAGTCTCTCTCTGCGATCGCTTGGGTTAGATCAAAGACCCAGGCCTCTCCCTGATCTAAAAAGACCTCCTCTACATCCTTCACCCTAATCCACGGATCTTCCCCCACATAGAGAAACAGCTTCTCCAACTCCTGGTGGACGGCCCAGAGTTCATCACCGGCTCTGAGCGAAATCATTTCCCTGGCTTGCGACTCGATCTTCTTTCCAGCCTCTTTGAGGCGTTGGTCGAGAAACTCTGTTAGCGTCTCTCGGCTAATCCTGCCACTCCTCTCCCGCTTCAAACCCAGATCGAGCACAGCCCCCTTTTCCTCAAATCTCCGATAGAGACGGGTCCTACGATCCACGTGAAAAGCAACAATCAGGAGGACGTCCCATGAAGGCAGGCCCTGCTCCATAAACTCCATAAGTCTATGCCCCTCACCTGCCCCGTGCTGACTCAGGTCGATCCCTCTGCTGCGGCAAAATGCCAAGATCCCTTCCACTTCTTCTCTCACCTCTTCGCCATCCCCACTAAAGAGTCCTGCGACCTGAGCCGCAGAGGATGCCTCTTGGAGCCTCCCCCATCGTTCTTGAGTCCATCCTTCCAAGAGCAGGAGATCCAAGAAAAGTCTGGCCGCCTCATCTTTTTTCCCCTCGCGCCAGAGTCGCCGCACTCTTTCACCTAACTCCCCTTTGTGCTCGCGCGAGAGGAAATAGGGAGCGTTCTCTACCAAAACCGTCTTTCTTCCCGGAAAGAGCGGCGGGGTCATCAAGGCCGCCTCGATCTCATCCCACGGGGTAGAGCGACCATCAAACTCCTCCAGGTTGAACGCCCGTTTTTCTGGCGGTACTAGGAGATCGAGAATCGCCTTCGTTGCCGTGTGCACCTGGAAGTCATCGCCATGGAGGAGCAGCAATGAGGGTCCATTCCCTTTTCGGATCTCGGAGAGGAGAGCTTCCAAACCTCGTTTCATACCGAGGCTAACCCTTGTGGATCCACATTTGACTCCTCTCATTCCAGGCATAATCGGATTTCCAGACCTTGAGACCGATGGTGAAGTCTCCTCCCGATTTAGTGACAAAGGCCCTTTCCGTGGAGTAAGGAATATCCACCCGTGCCACAATAAGGACCTTCTTGGAGATGCCCTTGTTTATCAGGATGCGATCCCCCACCCGCATCGTTACCTGGCCTTCTTTGTTCTTCATAGCTGAAAATTACCATTGATAGGCTCTCCTTGACAACCCGCATCTCCTTTCTTATACATGATGAGTTCCTGCTCTAACTGGGATAGACTGGGGAGAAGAGATGCGTCTATTAACCTTCACGCGGAAAAATCAGACCCGGATAGGCCTCATGGCGCCAGGGGATCAGATCATTGATCTGGCCGAGGTCAATCGGCGTTATCTGAAAGGTGGCTCTCCGGACTGCTTGACCAGTATGCAGGCCTTGATCGAGGGAGGCGCCAAGGCCCTCAGCTTAGCTAAAAAGGCGGCAAGATATGTGGCGGGAAAAGACGCAGAGGGACTCAAAAGGCTCAGCCGTGCCGGGGCCCTACTTAAGCTTAGCCAAACCAAGATCGCATCCCCTATTCCTTGGTCAAGGAAGAATGTCATTCTTCTTGGGGTCAATTACCGGGAGCATATCGAAGAAGGTGCTAGAGCTCGCTCACTAGAGCTGAAATTTCCTGAGGCCCCGGTTTTCTTTACCAAGCCCGCAACTTCGCTGATCGGCCACTTGGGAAAAGTCATTCACCACAAGGCAACCGAGAAGCTCGACTTTGAGATCGAGCTGGCGGTGATCATAGGGAAGAAAGGGAGAGACATCCCCAAGGAAAAAGTCTCTGATTTTATCTTCGGTTACACCATCTGCCTCGACATGACCGCTCGGGACCTGCAGCGCAGACACGGCCAGTGGTTCAAGGGTAAATCCCTCGACACCTATTGCCCCTTGGGTCCCTGGATCGTGCACAAAAGTGCCTTCCCTAATCCGCAAGAGATCAGGCTCATCTGCCGTGTTAACGGAGAAGTCATGCAGGATGGTAATACCCGTGACATGATATTCGACATACCGACCACCATTGAGGCGCTCTCCAGAGGCATGACTCTGGAGCCAGGGGAGATCATCAGCACCGGAACTCCCTCAGGCGTCGGCTTTGCCCGTGTACCGCCATTCTTCCTCAAGCCAGGAGATCATGTCGAAGGGGAAATCGAGGGGATCGGCACCCTCCAAGTAGAGATAGCTGCGCCTTAGTAGGGATTAAGGACTTATGGAGCGGGTCAGGACTCCGGCGGTAGCGGGATCTTTCTATCCCGCAAAAGCTGAAGAGCTGAAACAACTCTTGGAGGAATGCCTTGTATCCAGCCCCCTTGGTCCTCGCGGAGTGAAATCCCTTTCTCCGTCTCTCTTAGGAGGGATGGTTCCCCACGCCGGTTATATCTATTCGGGTCCTTGTGCCGCCCACTTTTATTCGAGCCTGGAGAGAGATATTGAGTGCGTCATTCTCCTGGGGGTGAATCATCGAGGAAAAGGGTCCAAGGCTGCGCTCAGTCCGGCAGATTACTGGGAGACCCCCCTCGGCAAGATCGAGGTGGATCGCGAGATGAGTGAACTGTTAGAGGCGCAGCTCGATTTTTTGGAAAAGGATGAACAACCCCACCTCAAGGAGCACAGCATCGAGGTCCAGCTTCCGTTTCTTCAAGGCGTCCTAAGCAAATTCACCTTTTTGCCTGTCTCGCTCTCTTATCTCTCTGAAGAACAGTGTGCCCAACTCGGCCAGGCAATAGCGCACGTGCACAAAACGAACACAGCTTCTAAGAAAAAAACAGTCTTAATTGCCAGCAGCGATCTCAGCCATTATCTTTCCCCAAAGGAGACCGAGAGGCTTGACCGGATGGCCTTGGAACAGCTCCTGGCTCTTGACCCGGTAGGCCTACTAAAGACAGTGGAGGAAGAGGCTATCAGCATGTGCGGAGTTTTTCCTACAGCGGTCTTCCTTTTTGCCGCTAAGGCCCTAGGGGCAAGACAGGCACGATTGCTCAAGCACTGCCATTCCGGTGATACGGTCCCCATGAGGGAGGTGGTAGGCTATGCCAGCGTCACAGTCGAGCTTTAGTTGGTTTGACTTGGCCCTCCCCGTCTGCTAATTATTTTTTATTGCTAGGGGTGTCTGCCTAAGGCAGACTGAGAGCCCGACATGGGGAACATCGGGTAACCCTTTGAACCTGATCCGGATAGTGCCGGCGTAGGGAAGCGTGAAAGTCACTGTCCCTTTAGAAAGATTAGCGGCGGGACGAACTTAAGACCGTATTCCCTGACCATGTTTATGTGGTCAAGTCGGATGCGGTTTTTTATTAGGTGATAGTTCATATCAACAGCGAAGAGAGAGAAATCGCAGCGGGGCTCAGTGTGACAAAACTACTCGAGGAGCTAGGGATTCGTCCCGGCAGGGTGGTCGTGGAACTGAACCGGGACGTCCTTTCCCGCGATGCGCATGATGCTACCTTGTTAAAGGAAGGTGACACGCTTGAGATTGTCCAATTTGTTGGAGGGGGATAATAAAAAATGGAAGACCTACTTAAGCTGGCCGATAGGACTTACAGGTCGCGCCTCATTGTGGGGACCGGAAAATATAAAGACTTCCGCGAGACGCAAAGTGCCATCGAGGCCTCAGGCGCGGAGATCGTCACCGTAGCCGTACGCCGGGTCAACATTACAGATCCCCATAAGGAGAATCTGCTCGACTACCTGGACCTCGAAAAATATACTATCTTACCCAACACTGCTGGATGCTACACGGCTGATGAGGCTGTCCGGACCTGTCGTCTAGCCCGTGAGGCTGGGGTAGGCCATATGGTCAAGCTGGAGGTCATCGGAGATGAGAAGACCCTCTTCCCCGATATCCCGGCCACCCTTGAAGCCGCACGAGTCCTGATTAAAGAAGGGTTTCTTGTCTTGCCTTATATCAACGATGACACTGTTGCGGCAAAGAAACTTCAGGAAATGGGATGCGCTGCAGTCATGCCGCTAGCGGCGCCGATCGGCTCCGGTCTTGGAATTCGCAATCCCTATAACATTCGGATCATCCTGGAACAGGCCACGGTTCCCGTGATTGTCGATGCTGGAGTGGGAACCGCCTCTGATGCCTCTATTGCTATGGAGCTGGGTTGTGACGGGGTACTGATGAACACGGCTATTGCCGGTGCCAACGATCCGTTCTTGATGGCCGAGGCGATGAAACTCGCCATAGAGGCGGGAAGAAAGGCTTTCCTGGCAGGGCGTATTCCCAAAAAACTCTACGCTACTGCCTCCAGCCCGCTGGATGGAGTCCTGGGTTAAAACGTCCTTTGCAATCGCGCTCCCCTAGCTTTGACCTTTATCTCGTCACGGACCGCAGCCAGACCCGGGAAAGAGATCTGCTCTGGGTTCTTGAACAGGCATTAGACGGCGGGGTGCAAGCCATTCAACTGCGTGAGAAGGACCTAGGTGGAAGAAATCTTCTCCGTCTCGCTGAACAGACAAAATCACTATGCGATCGTTATCACGCCAACCTATTTATTAATGACCGGGTTGACGTGGCTCTCGGAGTCGATGCAGATGGGGTTCAATTGGGAAACGATTCGATGCCAATTGAAGCTGCAAGATCTCTCCTTGGCACGAAAAAACTGATCGGCGCCTCGACCCATTCTCTGAAAGAAGCCGAAGAGGCGGAGCGAGCGGGAGCTGATTTTATTCTGTTTGGTCCTGTCTACTTCACTCCCTCCAAAACCGCCTATGGACAGCCCCAGGGTCTTGCCTCTCTAAAAGAAGTGGTGGAAAAAATTTCCCTTCCCGTTTATGCTATCGGTGGAATCAAGACAGGCAATATAGAGGAGGCCAAGGGAGCTGGTGCTCGAGGGGTGGCTCTGATCTCCGCAGTCATGAGTGCCATTGATCCACTGGGGGCTGCTCGGGCGATCCTCACCATTCTTAGAAAGTGACCGCATGAGAGAAGTCACAGAAGAAGTTTTGAAATACTTTCAGGACAATCTTCTGGCTACTTTGATCATTGTTTTTTTTGCCGGCTTTGCGGCCCTAAAGACTGTAGCCCCCGGGAAAGGAGCAGGCTTCATTTACTATATCAGCGTGGGATTGCTGGGCTCTTTCCTTGGTCAATACCTTCTCGTCTACTTCGGGCTCAAGGAATTTTTGTTAGAGTACTTTTCCAACCTCCGTCTTCTCTTCGATTTCCTGGCCGCTTATGTCGGTTCTTTTGCCCTGGTTTCGATCTTTCACTTTGTCAAACCTCTGTGACCCACCCTAGCTTAGTTGGTAGAGGAACTGATTGGCAATAATTTCTAGGCTGTGAGATGATAAAGAGCATCAGACCTGCCTTTGAAACCACCAACAGATACGGCTCATCACCCCAACCCCGCTTTCCGCAATGATTCAAGTGGGCCACCCCAACAGGGTGTATGACGGCCATGCTTCTTGGCTAAATTTCGGGACGCGTTCCCTCCACAGAAATTCCCTAAAGATCCTAAAGCCTTACGTCCAGCAACCGATCTTATAAGTAAATGGAAAGTATGCCAACTTGAAAAGGGGTGGAAATGCCGGACGTTCCACTAGAAAGACATGAAGTTGAGTGGGTGAATCAGCCCTGCGGTGAAGCTGGGTCCTTCACCACCACCGGGGTGGGCCGTAGCAACCAGAAAGCTGATTCGCCAACTATGGAGGAGAGGTTAGCCGCATTTAACAAGGCCAAAGATCAAGCGTCCTTCTGGGCTACTATGTTTTGTGCCACAAATCCTGAATGCCCCAATGCCCGTTTTGTGAAGTACGTAAACGTCAAAGAGGATTCCGTAAAGGGCCATCTGGTCCTCGATCTCACAATTCAATGGCACTGTAAAAAGGAGGAAAGCGGAAATTCCATTCCGACCGAGCGCGCATGATGGATTCTGCTTAGATGGCCTGATAGCTTGCTCTCTGCCGAGAGTCTGTCCGTGAACTCCGCGTCCATAGTCAGCCCCTTCTTCCCTATTTGGTGTCCTTTTCGACATAAGGTCGTTGTTCGTTATGTCTTCTTTGATAAGGGGGAGCCGCTTCGGCTTTTCTCTTCTTAGCGCACAGCTTGTGAAATCTTGAGCCACTCCGCTCTTAAAGCCCAGGCCGTTTATGCCGCTCTTAATACGGAGCGCGGATTCGCTACTACTACAGGCATGGCACTAGGCTTGTCACCAAACGGGTCTCTCTGGTAAAATCCCCTTACGATTAACCTACGTCCTTGAATTTCCTGCTCGTGCCACCCTAGCTCAGCTGGTAGAGCAACTGATTCGTAATAACTTTTGGGCAGTATCATGGAGTGATTAGGAGTGCTAGGAAGTGCCAAAACATTGGCTTTTCTGGCCCTTGGTCCACTCCACATCACCCCATGAAATTCCTTGTCTACTCCAATTAGCTACACTTTTAGCTACAGTCTTTATCCAGGGGTAGGGGGGCGTCTTTGGCTTTCCTTTTGTGCCTGGGTTTAGCCTTGGCAGGAGGTACGGACAAGTTTTTCACCATCTACACGAGGCTCGGTCATTCAAATCGGAGTGTTAACCTGTTTGCTGAAGGTGTAAACCATTCGCCGGGAGTAGATCGCGTCATAATGAAG
>JAPUHZ010000345.1 GCA_027297485.1 Deltaproteobacteria bacterium | reverse complement strand
GCATCAATCGGGTTGGTGATCACTATAAGGAAGGCGTTGGGGGCATAAGTTTTAATCCCCTCTGCCACCTGACGCATGATCTTTGCGTTGGTCCCTAGCAGATCGTCCCGGCTCATTCCAGGTTTGCGCACAATACCTGCGGTTACAATGCAGACGTCGGCCCCGGCAATATCCTCGTACTTCGTCGTCCCGGTAATCTGGGCGTCGAAATTCTCTATCGGGGCGGATTGGAGAAGGTCGAGTGCCTTACCTTGCGGGAGTCCATCAATGACATCGTAGAGGACCACGTCTCCGAGATCCTTTAGCGCACAGAGATGGGCCATTGTGCCGCCGATATTGCCTGCGCCTATGAATGCGATCTTTTTTCGTGCCACTCCTACTTCTCCCCTTCCTTTACATATTTTTTACTATCGCCTCACCGAACTCGGAACAGCGCAGAAGTTTCGATCCGGGCATGAGCCGCTCGAAGTCATAGGTCACGGTCTTGTTGCCGATGGTGCGCTCCAGCGCGGAGATGATGAGGTCGGCAGCCTCGCTCCATCCCAGGTAGCGGAACATCATCTCCCCCGAAAGGATTACCGATCCTGGATTTACTTTATCTTGACCGGCATATTTCGGGGCTGTGCCGTGGGTGGCCTCGAAGAGAGCATGGCCGGTGTCATAATTGATGTTTCCCCCGGGGGCGATGCCGATCCCTCCCACCTGGGCAGCCAAGGCATCGGAGATAATATCACCGGTCAGGTTCATGGTCGCAATCACATCGAACTCGTCAGGCCGAGTAAGAATCTGCTGAAGAAAGGCGTCGGTGATCGTATCTTTGATCAGGATCTTTCCCGCAGGCGGTTTTCCATTGCATTCCGCCCAGGAGACCACCTTGTCCTCAAACTCCCGCTTGGCTAGGGCGTATCCCCAACGCATAAAGGCCCCCTCGGTGTATTTCATGATGTTGCCTTTATGAACCAGAGTGATATTTCGCCTTTTCTGTTCTATGGCATAACGAATTGCCGCTCGGATGAGGCGCTCTGACCCTTCGATGGAAATCGGCTTTATCCCGATACTTGAGGTTTGCGGGAAACGGAAGCTTTTAACCCCCATCTCCTTTTGCAGTAAGGCGACTACCTTCTCGGCCTCAGGGGTTCCCGTTTCCCACTCAATCCCCGCATAGATATCTTCGGTATTTTCCCGGAAGATCACCATATTCAAAAGCTCAGGCCTACGCACCGGGGAGGGGACGCCTTTGAAATAGCGCACCGGTCGCAAACAGACATAAAGATCGAGTAGCTGGCGTAGGGTTACATTCAGACTGCGGAAACCTTCTCCGATCGGAGTGGTGAGGGGACCTTTAATAGCCACCAGATACTCCCGAACAGCATCCACGGTTTCCTGGGGCAGAAGGTTGGGGGGACATGCGGCGCCGTAAACCGCTTTGGCTTTTTCGCCGGCGTAGATTTCAGCCCAGGCAATTTTGCGCTTGCTGCCATAGGCCTTTTTCACCGCGGTATCAAAAACCTTCACGGAGGCACGCCAGATGTCCGGACCGGTCCCATCGCCTTCGATAAAAGGAATGATCGGATTATCGGGGACCTGCAACCCTTTCCCCGGGGAAAACGATATCTTTTCCCCTTCCTGCGGAACTTCTATATGCTGATATTTTGCCATAATCTCCTATTTTAATTAACAAATAGCCTAAGGGTTGGTTTATACGCAGATGCAACCCTTAGGCTATTCGAAGAGACAAAAGAATCTAAAAACTTCCAATTACTTAGCCGATCCAGCCGATGGAGTCAAGGTACTGTAGAGTCCCTGATCCGTAGGTAAGGGGCGCTTGCTTCGTTATTGCTTCGGGCTCGCATCGATTCGTGTTCGTGCTCGGATTTCGTGCTCGCTTACGGACACGAGTAACGATAACTACGTGCCTTCCACACGCCACCCTCTTGACGGCCAGGATTTCTTAGGTATTGCAAGATTACTCACGGGTTATGTGAGTTTGGAGGCACTCTCTAATGAGTACGCCGTGGGTTTATCGACTCACTTGGCTGGCAAGAGGGCAAGCCATGATGTTGCCCAGCAAGGGATTTAGCTTATTTTTCCGAGTCAGGATTTACTTTTTTTTGCTGCAACCATTTCTCAAGGTAGCGCCCAGCCACCTCTCTCCCTCCCAAACCGAAGGATATAGCCAGGGCAAGACAGACCGCGCCGAAGACTGAGACAAAGGCCCATTTGACAATCTCTGCGGCTATCTCAAGGATCTGAAGGATGGCGGCGATTATGAAAACCGTGGTGGCGTAATAGGTCACGCGACCGATGGAGTCGGCCTGCTGCAAACCAGCATTAGCGCAGGAGGTCCGCGTGACTGTTTCGATAAAGTTTGCCAGATAGAGTCCGAGGATAAGTATCACCATGGCCGCTACAACCTTTGGGATGTAAAGAAAGACCGTGTTCAAGGTCTCGCTAACACCGGGCAGCCCTACGGTATCCAAGGTGGCGACAATCACGATGAGAAACAAAAACCAAAAAATCAATAGACCTAGGATTTCCGAAGAGCTTTGATGAATCCCTCCGCGCACCAGCACTGCGCTAATCCCTGATTTCTCGGCCAAATTGTCAAATCGACACACCCTGAGGAGGCGGATCATCAGCCTTTTAGCGATATTACACGCGATCCAACCCACGATCACAATGGCAAGAGCCGCAAACAAATCCGGCAGAAAGGCTCCTACCTTGGTTGAAAAGGCATTCCAAGCTCCGGTAACGGTTGCGACCATATCCATAAGACCCTCCTTTGATTAAAACGGACTGCGTCTAATGTAAATTGCGGAGAATTAGGTGCACCCTCATTTTGACTCTTGCAAATTGCAACCTTCACTCCGCAGTGTGCGATCCGTAGCTATACATAGGAACTCTGCTTGGTATTGTCAAGACTTTTTCTCACTCTGAAAAGAGCCGCCCCTTGTATCCACCCTACTCGAAGATTATAGTTAGAAAATCGTTTTAGGTCATTCTGGAAAATGTTTTTTCTAATAACGGGGAGAAAATCTTGCATGTCGTCGTTCGTCAGCTATCCAAGGCCTACGGTTTATTATGGGCCTTGAAAGATATCAGCCTCGAGCTTCATCCGGGTGAATGTGTGGCTTTGCTCGGACCAAACGGGGCAGGAAAAACCACCTTTCTCAAGCTCCTCTCGGCCCTTCTTCAACCGACCACAGGAGAGATTGAACTAGACGGGGAGAAGTTTCGTCAGGGTTCGTCTCAGCTCCGCTCCACCATCGGCTTCCTTTCGCCCAAGGACCATCTTTACGAAAGTCTGACCGCCGAGGAAAATCTCCGCTTTTTCAACGCCCTTTATGGTAAGCAAAAAACTCCTCAGGAAGTAGAGACAACCCTCGATGCCGTAGGGCTGATTCAATGGTCGAACAACTACGTCTCCTCGCTCTCCAGTGGCATGAAATGTCGCCTGACCATAGCCAAATGGCTTCTTTTGCAGCCGAAAGTTCTCCTCCTAGATGAACCTTACGGGGTCCTTGATGGTAGCGGGGTCGATCTGTTGGAGACATATCTAAGGAAGCTGTGTGACAGTGGGGGCATCGCAGTTATGGCTACACACCATGTATCACGCGCCCTTACCCTGTGCTCCAGGGCTGTCATCCTCCATCATGGGAGGGTCATTTTTGACGAGCCTCGACAGGAACCCTGGGAATCTTTTCATCGCGCCTTTGGAGAGTTTCTTCCCCGAGGAGAGAGATGGAGCTCTTGAGACAGACCTCCTGGTTGCTTTGGAAGGATCTCCTTTTGGAGACCCGCCGTCGGGAGAGTCTCCTCGCCATGTTCTTCTTCGGCACCCTCCTGCTTTTCGTCTTTCATTTTGCCTTTGAGATCCCATCTGATAGAGCAGCGGAGATGGCCCCAGGGCTGCTGTGGCTCGCCTTCATCTTTACTGGCACCTTGGGATTGACTCAGCTCTTCCAGGCGGAGAGAGAAAATCACTGTCTGGATGCTCTTCTCTTAAGCCCTATGGACCGAGCCGCCCTTTACCTCGCCAAGGTTTTTTTTAATTTGCTTTTGATGCTGCTGGTCGAGCTGGTTGTCTTTCCTCTTTTTTGGGTGCTGTTCAATTTAGAGTCTTGGGGTCTCCTACCCTCTCTGTTTCTGGTTACGCTTCTCGGTACCATAGGATTTTGCGTCCTGGGGACCCTCTTTACTGCAGTTACCTTAAAAGCGCGGGCGCGGGAACTTTTGCTCCCCCTGGTTCTTTTTCCACTCATGATTCCTGTCATCTTGGGAACGGTCCAGGGGATGCAGATCATTCTTCGGACCGGAGAATTTCAGGAGGCCCTCCCCTGGTTGCGTCTTTTGCTCGGATTTGATGTGATATTTTTCACGGCCGGTTTTCTCATCTTTGAATGGGTGATAGAAGCTTAGTAATGGCACAGAGTGCGCAAAAAGGCCGAGGAAGAAAAATCCTCGGAGTGTTAGCCTTGCTGTTTGTCCTCTTGGGTCTCTATTGGGGGCTGCGCAAGGCTCCTCCCGACGCCTACCAGGGCGAAGTCCAGCGAATCATGTATCTGCATATCCCCACCATCCTCACGGCCTATCTCTCTTTTTTTATCGTCTTTGTGGGGAGCTGCCTCTATCTTTGGAAGAGAGAGAAACGGGATGATATTTTAGCTTATTCAGCAGCAGAGATCGGTGTTCTTTTTACCGGCCTAACCATTATCGAAGGATCGATTTGGGGAAAACCCACATGGGGGGTCTGGTGGACCTGGGATGCCCGTCTGACCCTAACGGCAATTCTCTTTTTGATCTTTGTCGGCTATTTGATGCTGCGCTCACTCATCGAAGAGGAAAATCGCAGCGCTGTGTCCGGCGCTGTCCTGGGTATTATCGGTTTCCTGGACATACCGTTGATTCACATGTCGGTCTACTGGTGGCGCACACTGCATCAACCCCCGTCCATCCTACGGCCTGATAAACTACCGTGGGAGAATATTCACCCCTCTATGCTCCTCGCCTTAGCCATTAACTTCATCGCCTTCCTCTTGCTCTATTTTTATCTCCTCTCTCTACGAGTCCGTCTCGGAGAGATGGAAGAAGAGGTCAAAAGACTAAACCTTTACGGAGAAGCGTAATGCAGCCTTGGGGATTTGTCTTCCTAGCCTACGGGATCGTCTGGATCGTTATTCTCCTCTATCTCTCCATCCTCAAACGCCGATTCCACAAGGTCGAAGCAGAGCTTTCTCAACTACGTCCCTCGGAGGATTATAAAAAAGATGGGTAGAAGTAGAAGGTTTATCATCGGAGGGATCATCATTATCGCGGCCCTTTCCTATCTGGTTTATGGGAGCATGCAGGAGGCTATGGTCTATTTTAAAACCCCCTCAGAACTAAAACGACAAGAAAAAACATCCAAGGATAAGTTCTTACGGATGGGGGGAATGGTCGTGCCAGGATCGCTGGAACAGGACCTTGAGACGCTTATCTACCGGTTCCAAATAACCGATGGCGTAGAATCGATCCCGGTCCATTTCCGGGGCATCCCTCCCGACCTGTTCTCAGAGGGAAAGGGTGCAGTAGTGGAAGGCAGGATTGGCGAAGACGGGATTTTCCTGGCGACTACCATCATGGCCAAGCACGCAGAGGAGTATAGCCCTCCGCAAGAAGGGAAGCATCCTTACTCTCGAAGTTTTCTCCCTGGTCAGGAGGAGAAAAAACCGTGACCGCAACGATTGGTTATACCAGCATCCTCCTGGCACTCCTCCTTGCGCTGTGGGGGATCATTGCGCCCATTCTCGGCTCTCGCACAGGGCGGGAGGGATACTTTGCCAGCACCAGGGCCGCTATCATGGGACAATTCATCCTCGTCACACTAGCCAGCTCTGCTCTGATCTACGCGCTGGTAGCCACAGATTTTTCCATCAAGTATGTGTTTTCTAACACCACCCGATCCACCCCCGTCTACTATCGTGTCACGGGTCTCTGGGGCGCTTTAGAAGGATCGCTGCTTCTCTGGGAATGGATTCTGATTATCTTC
>JAPUHZ010000344.1 GCA_027297485.1 Deltaproteobacteria bacterium | reverse complement strand
GAAAAACTAGGGTTAAGGACTGCCGGCAATCTCGGATTCGGGGTAGCCGCTTACCCATTCGTACCATTCGGTGAAGTAGCCATCAGCAACGGCAAGATCGCGTTTTTCGCCTGTTTCATTCACGGCTTTGCCGAATTCATCCCAAAGACCACCTGAATCATCCCCGAGTCGAAAGGGATTATCGCCAACCTGCTGATAGGTTCTTTCTTCCTGATCTTGGTTTAAACGAAGGGCCACCACCCCAAACTCGCCAATTTTTTTGACCAGGTAAGATTCGTCGGCGAATCGGTATCTGAACAGTTGATCTTGTTTCTCGAGAAGATCCAGGGGGAAGGCGATCGATTTGTCCCCCTTCAGGTTGGTCACACCAAAAACCAAAGCGTTGCGCGCCAAACGAAGGTCATCCATGTTGGCGACGTCAGCGAAACCCTGGGGGATGTATTCCGCTCCGATGAGGTTGTTTTCTCCTCGCCCATGTTCCCGCTCCTTGAATTTGGTGCTGGCGAACACGACGTCGGTTTCCGGGAAGCGCTTCACCCAGTCTCCCCAGGGTTCGATAATCAGAGGAATTCGATCCATGCGAGCCGGATGCAGCTTTCCTTCAAGGGTCCGCCCTGTAAAAGGCGACCAGACGGTTTGGGTTGGATAGTCGTAAACGGTGAATGTTCCTCGTGCGATCCCATGAATCTGAAAACTGAGTGATTTATCCTCAAACCCATCCACTACAGGACGAAAGGATGAGGCTCCACTGCAGATCTCGCAAAAAGCGAGCATGACGGGAGCACCATCGAGGGTGTCATTGACCACGTGGTAGGCCACCAGAATCCATAGGGGATATGCTCTTGCCTTGCCGTTAACGGCCACACCTGCAATGAGATCCCCCGGCTTCATATGAGAAGCCATCGACACAGGCACCACTCCTGGGTTATTCAAGGGAAGGTAAATATATCTTCTTCGGCCGTCCAGGGCCAGGGAACCACCCCGTGGTGGAAATTGAACTTCCAGACTCTCTACCGAGAGCCTAGCGTCTGCACCTGACGCCGAAAACGGCGAATAGATCCCGACCGAAACTCCCAAGGCAAAAAGCACCAACAAAACGAAAGATTTTCCGAGAAACGACATGTGAACCCCTCCATCCGGTTAGGGCTAGAATAGTGGAGTTCTCCTGAAATGACAATTCTGACTTTCTCAAGAGTGCAGAAAAAGAATAGGGGGGCAGGGAAGGCTCGAAACCGTGAAAAAACAGACCCATCGTGAGCGAAAATTCACTTGGTATAGTAGGTAAAGTATAAGTACATATAATATTGTTCAAATATCTGTATAATAAGGGTATTGTTAAGATCGTAGGAGATGCATAAAGATCTGCTCGCCTCCTGAGCCCTAGGTCTTGATTTCGCCCTCATACTCCTTGAGCTGATCGATTAATTTGAAGATAAAGTCCCGATCCCGTTGATCCAGGTCAAAGAGATCGATAGAAAGTTCAAGCTTCAGAGTCCCACCACTTTTTAGATGGACCTCCCTGGATTCGTCTCCCTGATTGGAAGCGGGCGACGGGGAAGGGACGGCTTCCGGGGTCTTGTGATGGGCACCTCCCTTCTTTCGGGATGCCGACCTCCTTCTTCCGTGGGGCTTGATGTAGGGAGATACTGGGATTCCACCATCTTTGGCGGCGGCTAGAAAGAAGGCGATGCACCTGCGCACCGTCTCACCTGAAGCCCCGGTCTGCTCAAAGATTTCCTGGGCCTGGTTGGAGGTAGCTGTCTCCAAGCCAAAACTCTGAGTAAAGGCAAAATCGTAGGAGCTTTGAATCATCTCTCGCACCACTTGCTTTCTCTCAGCGCCTTCACTCTCCACCAACCTGGACAGCCTTTCGGTGGGATGGCCAGTGGCCTTCACCAGACCCAGGTAGTGAAGGGCCAGGAGGAGCTGAGACTGCACGGTTCCCGATTTGTGAGACATGACGCTCCGGTCAATCCTGGAGGGGACACCACGGCTGCGCAAATCGGTCAGGAAGTTACTGAACGTCCGATAGGAGATATAAGGAGGTATCTGCTCAGATTGTTTCCTGCCCATCCCTGGGTACCGTTGTCCTTAACTAGATGATCCGAAGCTTGCCGTGCACCCCTTTAGAGTAACCATATATATCAGTTTTATCAAGGAGAAATATCACTTTTTACCGATTTATATCAATGTCCGATATTTTTTGCTTTTACCTTGTGCTGTCGGACACGATAGAGGGCGTAAAAGGAGGATTTTGAAGATGAAACAACTTAGAAGTCAGGAAACACAGAGTGCCCCTTGGTGGAGCAGGCCCTTTCGGGTGAGAGCGACTCCAATTCCGAGTCCCACCCACCTGAGTCCTCAACAGATCGCACCGGTGTCGGCGCCAAGCCCAGAGGCCTTAATGGACCGGGACAGCTGGCAGGTGGACGAGCACTGGGTGGCCGTCACCTCTTATCTTGCTGAGATGGACCTTCCCAACGAGGGCTAGTTTTGGAGATCAGCCGGTGGCTGCCCCGAACCGCATGAGTGATACACTTTAACCGTGTGACTTCGGTTCTTGCCATCCGAACGGTTCGGGCGAGCCACTCGTGGCAAGCCACCGGCATCGCCCCTACGGGGGCCTCTCGCGAGCGCCTGTTCACTCTTTTGAATTGAAATTCCCTCTCCTGTGCGGGGAACATGCCTTTGCTGTCGGGAGGGGACCAGGTCACAAATGTTGGATCCAGTTGAGGCACTAAAGTGAATAAGCAATCAAAAGTCGGACCACTGATGGTTTGCTTTTTTCTGCTCATAGGTCTGGGTATCTCCTGTGGCGGAAATCAGGAGGCTCAGCAAAGTACGAGTGAGGAAGGTCGGCGACGAGGGACCGCTTTTGACAATCCTGCCACTAACCTTCAGATTTTAGAGGTGGAGAAGCCAGAGGATCTGCGTCCCATTATGCGGGCCTTCAACCGTGGGCTTGGTGTGGACTGTGAGTTTTGTCACGAGGAAGAGGATTTTGCAAAAGACACAGAACACAAAGAGCGGGCCCGCACCATGATTGAAATCGTCCGGCACCTCAATAGTGAGGTCTTCACCTGGCCCAACGCACCCAGGGCCACCTGTTTTATGTGTCACCACGGCCACGAAGAGCCTGAATTTGAGCCACCGCCCGAAGAATCCGCTGACACCGGCACTCGCCGGCAGTCCGGGTAAGAAAAGCCCTCGTCAGGGCTCGGATCCCTGGCAGGCTGTCCCCCTCATTTCGCTGCAGTCCTCGAAGACTAGAGTCGGCCTTCGCCGAGGTGCCTGTTTGTTTGTTACACTTTTCAGGCGGCATGGCGAAAGCGAACGGGAAGAATAACAACACCGAAGTTGCCTTCGCACGAGATCTTGGCCTGTTTGACGCAACCATGATTGGCATCGGGGCCATGATTGGGGCCGGGATTTTTGTCCTTACTGGGATTGCGGCCGGAGTGGCGGGTCCGGGGGCACTCCTTGCCTTCATCTTAAACGGATTTGTGACCCTTCTGACGGCCTTGAGCTATGCCGAATTGGCTTCCTCTTACCCCGAATCAGGCGGAGGCTATTCTTACATCAGAAAAGCGTTCCCCGGCCCGGTGGGCTTTGTCTCCGGCTGGATGCTCTGGTTCTGCTACGTGATTGCCTGCAGTCTTTACGCCTTGGGCTTCGGGAGTTACTTCTGGGAGTTCCTCCACCGCTACTTCCCGCTTCTTTCCGAGGCGGCTTTTGGAGTCTTGGGTGATGGTATGGCTCTTATTCTGGCGACGGTTGCCGTCAGCGTGGCTGTGATCTTGATCAACATGAGGGGCACCGCTTTGACGGGGAAACTGGAAAATTTTCTCACCGTGGCCAAGATGATCATCCTGTCCATTTTCATCTTTTATGGTCTCAAACAGATCGTGGATATTCCGACCCAGGCGGCATCAAGTTTCCGGCCCTTTCTACCCCAGGGGTTCAGTGGCGTTGTGCTGGCAATGGGACTTACCTTTATTGCCTTTGAAGGATATGACCTGATCGCTACCGTGGCTGAGGAGATCAAGGAGCCCAAGAAAACAATTCCCAGAGCCACCATGATTGCACTGTCCGTGACCGTCGTGTTCTATGTGCTCATCGTCGTGGTCTGCATTGGGGCCATCGTTCCCGAGACGGGGAGTCCCTCCTTGATCAGACCACAGTGGCAGGACCGTTCCAGGTCAGCTGGTGAATTCATGA